>QIJG01000329.1 GCA_003232715.1 Nitrospirota bacterium | reverse complement strand
AGAGTCTGTCATATCGCTTCCTTCCGATGTTCGAGGTTTTTTATCGCTGGGGTCGGATTTAATAGTTAATCGTTCACTTTCAGGAATAAACAATGGAAAAACTACTGATATCAGGTGGTCAAAAACTCCGGGGGAGTGTCAGGATCTCGGGGGCGAAGAATGCTGCCCTGCCGATAATGGCCTCAACTATCCTCGGCCATGGTATTCACAAGCTACGCCGCGTCCCCAACCTCCGTGATGTCTTTACAATGGGAAGGCTCCTTGAGCACCTGGGGGCTGAATTTTCCCTGTCTGATTCAACAGCACTGATAAATACAGCGGATATCAAGGGCCACGAGGCCCCTTATGACCTTGTAAGGACAATGCGGGCCTCAGTGCTTGTGCTCGGGCCTTTGCTGGCCAGGCATGGGCGGGCAAGGGTTTCTCTGCCGGGTGGGTGCGCCATAGGTGCAAGGCCCATAAACCTCCATCTTATAGGTCTTCAGAAGATGGGAGCACTTATCAGTCTCGATAAGGGTTATGTCAATGCCAGGACCCGGAGACTCAGGGGAGCAAATATCTGTTTTGACATTCCCACTGTTACCGGTACCGAAAACCTGATGATGGCTGCTACCCTTGCAAAAGGCCTGACAAGGCTGGAAAACGCCGCCCAGGAACCCGAGGTGATTGATCTTGCTAATGTTTTGATCAGTGCCGGAGCCAGGATAGAGGGGGCAGGCGGGAATATTATTGAGATTGAAGGGGTAAAGGAGTTAAACTCTCTTGATTACGATATTATCCCTGACAGGATCGAGGCGGGGACATTCATGGCTGCAGCAGGGATAACAGGCAGTGAGATTGTCCTGGAAGGTGTTAATACAGAACACCTTGCAGCACTTGTAGCAAAGCTTCAGGAGACAGGGATTAAATTTCAGGAGAGTGAGAAGGGGCTTATGGTCAAAGGACCTCACCGTCTCAGTGCCACTGATGTCAAGACCATGCCGTATCCTGGCTTTCCAACAGATATGCAGGCACAGGTTATGGCCCTGATGAGCGTTGCCGAGGGCACAAGTGTTATCAGTGAGACCATATTTGAAAACAGGTTCATGCATGTTGCCGAGCTCAGAAGGATGGGGGCTGATATTAATATCGAGGGCTCAGTTGCAACCGTAAAAGGGGTTAAATCGCTTAAAGGGGCACCTGTTATGGCCACGGACTTGCGGGCAAGTGCGTCGTTGGTCGTAGCAGCCCTTGCTGCAGGGGGTGAGACCCTGATTGACAGAATTTATCATCTTGACAGGGGATACGAGTCAATAGAGAGCAAGCTTCGCTCCCTGGGTGCAAGGATTGAGAGACAGAGGGGATAATATACCATGATTACACTCGCACTGCCTAAAGGCAGACTCCTCAGGGAGACAGTAAGTGTACTTGGCCCTATGGGAATAACATTCAGGGGTGACATAGAGACCTCAAGGTCTCTGGTGCATGAGTCCGGAGATAAATCCCTCAGAATACTTTTGCTCAGGGCCCGGGATGTGGCCACCTTTGTCGAATACGGCGGCGCAGATGCCGGTGTGGTTGGCAAGGATCTTTTAATGGAAGAGGTTCCGGCTGTTTATGAACCCATAGATCTCGGGTTTGGTCTTTGCAGGCTTGTTGTTGCCGAGCCGGAGAGGGCCAGGGGAGAGTTGAAGACAAAGAGTTTTATCAGAATTGCGACTAAATATCCTAATATTACCGAGCGATATTTTTCGTCAATGGGAGTTCAGGTCGAGATAATTAAGCTATATGGTTCCATAGAGCTTGCGCCCATAGTGGGAATGGCAGATGGCATCGTTGATCTTGTTTCAACGGGCAAGACTCTCAGGGCAAACAGGCTTGTAGAGCTTGAAACCATTGCAGAGTCAACTGCCAGATTGATTCTCAACAGAAGCTCACTTAAGACAAAGTACGAAGATATCTCGCCTTTTCTTGATAAAATGAGAAGAGGGGTTAAGTGAGATAGCACCTTTGGTAAATGCCGGGCTTTATTATGCTAAAATAGAACAATTATCCGATTCAGACAGAATAATAATGTTAAGGAGTTAGGCATGACAAAAAACCAGAACCTTCAGGACAGTTTTCTCAATCAGCTCAGAAAGGAAAAAATCCATGTAGTTGTCTATCTTACTAATGGAGTGAGGTTGAGGGGTGTCATTAAAGGATTTGACAGCTTTGTGGTACTGCTAAAAGAGGCAGCTGTTCAGATGATATACAAGCATGCTATTTCTACTGTTGTTCCCGAAGGCATTTTTAATTATCAAATGCCAAGGGTTGAAGAATAAGGAACAGAAATCGGAAATTAAAGCAGGAGGCGTGCTTTTTATCGGATACACGCAGATAATTTTTTAATTTAAATTTTTTATTTTTCTATGCACGAATACAGAAATCCTCTGCCGACAGTTGATTTAATAATAGAGTATAATAGCGGAATTATACTGATAAAGAGGGAAAATCCCCCTTATGGTTGGGCCTTGCCCGGAGGGTTTGTGGACTACGGTGAAAGTCTTGAAGCTGCCGCTGTCAGGGAGGCAAGGGAGGAGACAGGGCTTGAAGTGGATCTGGTCAGGCAGTTTCACGCTTATTCCGAACCTGAAAGGGACTCAAGATTTCATACAATTACCATTGTCTATATTGCAAGGGCAAAGGGGACCCCGAGGGCAGGAGATGATGCTGCAGATGTCGGAGTCTTTGCAAGGGATAATCTTCCGGAAGATATAGCCTTTGATCATAGAGACATATTGATGGATTATTTTGAGAAGAAATACTAAAAAGTAATCCGGACTTTCCCCGGATTTTAATAAATCATGAATAAGATTTAAAAATCTGAGCAGTCTGCGGATATAATTTTTGTATACCGAAACAGGAGGTTAGAGGATGTTAGAGTTTATGCATAAACATGCCAAGTATTTTTATGTATTCTTTTTTCTTGTGATTATTTCTTTCATATTTTTGTATGTCGGACCTCTTGATAAAAATCAGAGTCCTGTGGTTGCAGAGGTGGGCAATGAGAAGATACCCATTGATGAGTACTGGAGGGCTTATGACAGATTTAAGAAATTCTATGAGGAAATGTACAAGGGGAAATTTGATAAAAAAATGGAGGAGCAGTTACACCTTAAACAGAAGGTCCTTGAGACCCTTATTGAAGGGAAGATTCTTAGTATAAAGGCAGGAGAGCTTGGATTGAAGGTCTCGGATAAGGAGCTTCAGGAGGCGATTATGAACGAACCTGTCTTTAAGAGAGACGGTGTTTTCAGGCGGGATGTTTATCTGCAGACCCTTCGGATGAATAGACTGACTCCTGGATATTATGAGTCCATGAAGAGGCAGGAACTCCTGGTCGACAAGATGCGTGCACTTATTGGAGAGTCTGTTGTATTAACCGATAAAGACCTTAAGGGTCTCAAGGGAGACGAGTCGTACTTTAACGCCATAAGAGATGCCATGCTGAAAGACAAGCAGCAGAAACTGATCAGATCTTATGTGGAGACCCTCAAAAAATCCATAAACGTTAAGGTAAACACAAAACTTATTTCATGAAGCCTCCGGTTAGAGTGAAGATTTGCGGGATTACGAAGAAGGAAGATGCCCTCAGGGCGGTGGAGTTTGGTGCCGATGCCCTTGGCTTCGTATTTTATAAGGGAAGCCCGAGGTATGTCCGTCTGGATGTGGTTAAAAGCATAATCAGTGAGCTTCCCCCTTTTGTCACTACAGTGGGTGTTTTTGTTAATGAAGAACCTTCGGGTATAAGTGAAATTATCGGGGCTGCAGGTATTGATGTTGTGCAGCTCCATGGTGATGAGCCGGAGGGGATATGTTCATTGTGGCCAAGGGTGGTCAAGGTATTCAGGATGAGAGAATTTACAGACCTGAAGCCGCTTGAAAGGTACAAGGTCTCTGCATATCTCCTGGATACCTATTCCCCTGATCTCCCTGGTGGAACAGGGCAGATATTTAACTGGGATATTGCCCTTGAAGCCAAGCGTTTCGGTCCTGTTATTTTGTCGGGTGGTCTTACCCCGGATAACATTGATAAGGCAGTAAGGTGGGTACATCCCTATGCAGTCGATGATGCAGTCGATGTCAGTTCCGGTGTCGAAAAGGAAAAAGGAATAAAGGATGAAGAAAAGCTGAGGCTTTTCATTGAAAGGGCAAAATCCGTCTTCCCTTAGCAGTTCTTTGCTTTCCCGTCGCTTGTTACCCGTATGACTGTTTTTACATTGCCTCTGGGATTAAAGTCTCCGATAACCTCAAGAAACCTTGGATTGAGCATATCCTGAAGTTGCCCATAGATACGGTTTGTTGCCTCTTCGTGGGATATGTGTTCATTGCGAAAGGAATTAAGGTAGAGCTTTAGTGATTTCAGTTCAACTATCTTGATGTCGGGGATGTACCTGATCCTTATAGTAGCAAAGTCAGGGTATCCGGAACGTGGACATAGACATGTGAATTCACCAAAGGTAATGGATACTTCGTAGTCCCTCTCAGGAAAGGGATTATCCCATGCTTCAAGCTCTCTCTCTTCGATTTCCCGCTCTCCGTATTTCATATTATTCAGTTTAATTTTAATGCTTGCATTTTTTCAAGTTGTGTGGCATAATAACATTGGATTCTCGTTGAGACATTTGATATTATCAAAACCCGACAGGGTTGACAAAGACCTCTCAAAAGAGTTATTCTCTAAAACTGCATTTAAAACTGCAATTGTTCTTTGACAAGTTACTGAGAAGTGTGTAGTACACCCAACAAGCCAAAAAGAGAAGCGAGAAAAAGAGCAAAGGGAAAAAGATGAGAGTTTGATCCTGGCTCAGAGCGAACGCTGGCGGCGTGCTTAACACATGCAAG
>QIJG01000128.1 GCA_003232715.1 Nitrospirota bacterium | reverse complement strand
TCCTGAGCATAGACGGGGTTTCAGGAAGGATTGATCCCTTAAGCCTTTTCCTCTTCGGGGTAAGGGTATCGTTTACAGGTCACCTCTCAGGCGGTACGATTTCCGGTGAGGCATTACTGAAAAGGAACGGCATCAGGGCAGCGATTGATGTTCGCTCAGTAAGGCTTGAGGGCCTGGACCTGATGGCTGACTCGGCAATCAGGGGAAGGGGAAGCCTGGATATGACAGTAGTTATGGATAGAGGGGAGGGTGATCTGTATTTTGAGGTCAAAAACATGGCCCTGAAAGATATACGTAAAGGTGGATTATACCTACCACTGAAGTTTTTTAATGATATGAAGGGGGCCGGTTCGTTTAGGGGTGAGAGACTCCGGATTGATGCATTGAGCATGGAGGGTGACCATATATATGGCAGACTCAGGAATTGTGTGTTGGAAAGGGGCTATTTAAAGGGGACCCTTGATGTAGTGGCTGAGTCCGGGTTTCCTGAGGATTCTCTTGTATTGCTGGAGCCCTATAAACAGGCCCCGGGTTATTACGCGATACCGTTAAAAGGCAAGCTGAGGGATATCCTCTGATATTCACCATGTAGTGATTACTTATCTCTGAAAACCACGATATTCTCTATACCTTTCCCGGTCTTCATTTTTTACTTGACATTAGCCCCAATCTTTAATATTATTAAGAGGTGGGAGAATGTGGTAAAAGGTGGTGAGACGTGCCGGGATTTTCGGGTAAATATTATTACAGTGTTGATCCAAAGGGACGGGTAATGATTCCGGCCCCTTACAGGTCGCTACTCCTCGCTAATTATAGCTCAAAACTCTATATTACCACCGCAGTCTTTGACAAATGCCTTTGCCTCTATCCCTTTGAAGAATGGCAGAAGTTTGAAGAGCGGGTGAGGTCTCTACCCCAGATGAAGAAGTCGGTGAAGTGGTTGATGAGGAGTGTTGTGGCATCTGCTCATGAGTGTGAGATGGACAGGCAGGGGAGGATTCTTATACCTGCATCCCTCAGGACGGATTGTGATATTAATGGTGAGGTTGCAGTTGTCGGGCAGTTTGACAAGATAGAAATGTGGAACAAGAAGGAATGGGATAAGGTTGCTAATCCTGCAAAGCTCGACAGAGATGCAATGGCGGAGGAACTTGCATCCCTTGGGATGTGAGGGGTTGATGACGGATACAGTCACAGATACAGTTACAGTACATGTTCCCGTCCTCACTCAGGAGCTGATGGCCCTGCTGAATCCGGTTATCAATGGTGTATACCTGGATGCAACTCTTGGTGGCGGGGGACATACAAGGGAATTGCTCAAAAGGGTGGGACCGGAGGGGGTTGTCATTGCCATGGACCGGGACGAAGAGGCACTTGAGAGGGCAGCGATTGGAATAAATGACCCGAGGGTCAGGTATGTGCACGGAAGTTTTTCCGATATGGCAGACAAGGTAAGGGCCATGGGTTATCACGGGATAGACGGAGTTATTATGGACCTTGGTCTTTCCATGACACAGATGAAGGATGAGAGCCGGGGTTTTAGCTTTAATTCAAAGGAACCCCTTGATATGAGGATGGACAGGAGTTTGTCGGTATCAGCGGGGGAGATTGTTAATAGATGGAGCGAACGGAATACGGTGAGGAGAGGAAGGCCTTGCAGATAGCAAGGGAAATCGTGAAGCAGAGGAAGAGGGAGAGGATTGAGACATGTCTGCAGTTAGCCGCCATTGTTGAGAGGGTATATAGAAGTCGGGGAAGGATTCATCCGGCTACAAAGACTTTTCAGGCATTGAGGATTGCTGTAAATGATGAACTGAACCAACTGTCTGAGGGGCTGTCAAATGCCCTGAAAATATTGGAAAAAGGTGGACGTCTCTGTGTGATAACCTATCACTCTCTTGAAGACAGGATTGTGAAGAGATTTATCCTTGCTGCCGAGAGGCAGGAAGGGTCTCTGGTAAGGCTTAACAAGAAGCCGATCATTCCTCTCAGAGATGAACAGAGGAGGAATCCCTCTTCAAGGAGTGCAAAACTAAGGGGGACGGAGAAGCTATGATTTACAGAAAGAGAAGGAGTATCCTTGGCCGGCTTATCAAACCGTTATTGGTTGTCATTGCCGTTTTTCTTCTTTTTTCCATTGTCTGGCTTCGTTCCAATGTTACTGCCTTTGAATACGAGCTGGGACAGTTGCAGAAGCAGAAGTCCACTCTGATAAAGGAGAGGCGGGAGCTGATTGCAAAAAGGGCACAGATAACCTCTATGAAGAAGATCCAATATATAGCAGGCAAGAAGATGGGTCTTGTTTATCCTGACAGGAAACGGGTCTTCTTTGTTAAGAGCGACCGTGGCCCTACACCATACACGGCTGCTCTGAGGGAAAGATAATCCCCCGGGATTGAAAGTTGATGAGTCCATCCGGTAAAAGTCTGTGGCAGTATAGCCGTATATCTGTGAATATTCAGGGTGCCCCCGACAGAGGGGAGTGGGAAGTGAATGGTTAGTTAACTTTATCAGCTTGCAGGCCTGTAAACTTACCTGTTAGCTATTAAGGGGAGTCGGGGGATGAAAAGACGGCCGCTTATTATAGCTACGGTGATCGTAGCCGGATTTCTGATCATTTTTGCCCGGCTTGCTGAACTCATGCTGTTTGATCATGACAAGCTTCAGAAGCTTGCGACAATACAGCAGACAAAGGGACAGAAAATCCTTGTAAGAAGGGGCGGGATATATGACCGCAGAGGTAGGGAACTGGCTGTAAGTCTCGACCGTCTCTCCCTTTACGGTGATCCGTCCATGATTGATTCCCCTGCGTATGTTGCACGGACCTTAGAAAGAAATTAAAGGAGAGAAACCGTTATGTATTGCTTGCGCGGAGGGTCCTGCCTGAACAGGCTGCAGCAGCTCAGAGGCTGAAAATTAGAGGTATAGGTATTAAGCCGGATACGGAGAGGTTTTATCCCAACGGTTTTCTTGCCTCCCATGTATTGGGTTTTGTTGATGTTGACAATCGTGGCAGGGAGGGTGTGGAGAAGAGGTATGATAGCTCACTTGCAGCTGATGGAGGGAAGATTTACCTTGCCCGGGATGCCCGTGGTAACATACTTTACAGGGGTGATAATTACGAGTCAGTAGGTAACAGTATTGTGCTCACCATTGATGAAGGGTTACAATATATTGTTTAAGAAGTGGAAGCCCCAAGCAGCCACTGCAATAATGATGGACCCCCATACCGGAGAGATACTCGCCCTTGCAAACAGGCCGACCTTTGATCCGAACAGACCTGGTACATACAAGGCAGCCAATAGACGGGACAGGGCCGTTACAGACCTTTATGAGCCTGGTTCAACCTTCAAGATCGTTATGGCTACCGCTGCCCTTGAAGAAAAAATAGCAACGCTGAATACAAAGGTTGATTGTTCTGAAGGAGAGATAGAGGTGGGGGGGATAAGGATAAGGGATAGCCATAAGCACGGGGTACTTACTCTAAAGGAGATAATCCAGAAATCGTCAAATGTGGGTGCTGTAAAGATGACCCTTAAGCTTGGTCCTGAAAAGTTTTATAAATATGCAAAAATCTTTGGTTTTGGAGACAAGACGGGGATTGACCTTACCGGAGAGGTATCAGGCCGTGTAAAGCCGCCTCAGAGCTGGTCCGGAACGACTATAGGGGCTATGGCGATAGGGTATGAGGTAATGGTAACTCCCCTTCAGGTGCTGAGGGCCTACTCCGTGATTGCCAATGGCGGTTACCTGGTAAAACCCTATGTGGTTGCAAAGATCCTCGGACCCGATGGCAGGGTGTTGCGGCAGGCAGGCAGGCCCGAGCGGGTGAGGGTTATTTCAGGAGAGACGGTAAAACGCCTGAGGGAGGCATTTATAACTGTTACTGAAAAGGGGGGCACTGCGCTGAGGGCATCTGTTTATGGCGATACGGTTGCAGGGAAAACAGGGACATCCCGGATGATTGACCCCCGTACAGGCAGATATTCCCGGAGGGATTTTGTCAGCTCCTTTGTCGGTTTTGTCCCTGCAGATGACCCGTTGTTTGCCCTTATAGTAGTTATATGGAAACCTGAGGGCGGATACTATGGAGGACAGGTGGCAGCGCCTGTCTTCAGTGCCATAGCCGAGAAGGCACTTACGTATAAGTCTATACCTATGGAGGATAGAGGAGACAATAATATACTCGTGGTGGGCCAGCCCGTCAGGGGCGGGCGGGAGAGTCAGGATTTTTGATTGTATGGTTATGAGGCTTGGGGAACTTATAGAAGGATTGATGCCGGTTACCGTTACAGGTGACTGTCTTGTAGAGGGGCTTTCCTGCGATTCAAGGAATGTCGGAGAGGGAGACCTTTTCTTTGCTGTCAGGGGTGGGCGTTTTGACGGTAATGAGTTCATTAAAGATGCCCTGATGAGAAGAGCAGCGGCCGTTGTGTCCGGGAGTCCACTTTCCCTGTCAGTGGATGTGCCATATGTGCACGTACAGGATATATACACTGCCATGGCAGGCATTGCCGACAGGTTTTACGGTCATCCCTCAGGGAGGCTCTCCATTACAGGCATTACCGGCACCAACGGCAAGACAACTACATCTTACATCCTCCACAATATCCTGTCAGCTGACGGTATAAGGGCAGGTCTGATAGGCACTATAAGATACATCCTTGGCACTCAGGAGTTAACGGGCAGGTTTACCACTCCGGAAGCGCTGGATTTTCAGAGGATGCTTGCAGGTATGTCTGATGGAGGCATGACCCATGCAGTAACTGAGGTTTCATCACATGCACTATCGCTGAAGAGGGTTGATTTTACGGACTTTGATATCGCTGTATTTACAAACCTCACGAGGGATCACCTCGATTTCCACGGAGATATGGAGGCATATTACAGGGCCAAGCAGAGGCTTTTTTTAGACCTTACCCGGCACGCTGCAGTGGTTAATATAGATGACCCCTATGGCAGGAGGCTGGTTAAAGAGATCAGGGGAGGCCTGCGGCAGGGGGCGGACCTTCGTATCATAACCTGCGGTATCGACAGTGATGACGCCGAGCTTCGGGCAGTTGAGGTAAAGGAGGGGGTTGAGGGCCTTGATTTCACCGTGATGTATGGTTCGGAAGTGTTCCATGTCGGTTCCCCGCTGCTTGGTGTTACGAATATATATAACATACTGTCAGCCATCGGGGCCTCCGTGGCCTCGGGCACAGGATGGGAGCGGATAATTGAAGGCGTGAGGCGGTGCCGCGGGGTTGAGGGCAGGATGGAGTCTGTAAAGGCTGGTCAGGGTTTCCTTGCCATTGTCGACTTTGCCCATACACCCGATGCCATGCAGAAGGTCTTAAAAACCCTCAGGAGGCTGACAGGAGGCCGTATTATCACGGTCTTTGGCTGCGGAGGTGACAGGGACAGAGGAAAGAGGCCGGAGATGGGAAGGATTGCTGCTGAACTTAGTGACACGGTGATTGTTACCTCGGATAATCCGAGAACCGAGGACCCTGTTGCCATTGTTGATGACATAAAAAAGGGTATTAAAAAAGGAGAGTATATTGTTGAGCCTGACAGAAAGAGGGCCATTGAGGAGGCTGTCCGGATCGCAGGTCCTGATGATGTTGTGCTCATTGCAGGGAAGGGACATGAGGAGTATCAGGAGATAGCGGGGGTGAGATATCCCTTCAGTGACAGGGAGGTTTTGAGAGAGGGGATTATGGGATTGACGATTGACGATTGACTATTGACTATTGACTATTGATAAATGGCAAATAATAAATGATAAATAACAAGGATTGAGGAAAATTAGAGGATGAGCAGATACACATTGATAGAAATACTGGAGGCAACTTCAGGCAGGCTTATACTCAGAGGGGCCGATGCCTTTAGTGGTGTTTCCATAGACTCAAGGACAATAAAGGATGGGGAGCTCTTTGTTGCGTTGCAGGGAGAGAGGTTTGACGGACACCGGTTTGTGGACGAGGCACTGAAAAAGGGTGTGGGGGCTATTGTGAGCTATCCACCTGTAGTCCCAATGGGAAGGAGTATTATCCATGTGAATAATACCTTGCGGGCCCTTCAGCAGATAGCCCGTTACAGGCGGTTGAGCAGGCAGGTGAGTGTTATAGGTGTGACAGGCACAAACGGTAAGACAACAACAAAGGAGATGATAACCACAATCCTTAATAGACAGTATAAGGTCCTCAGCAGCAAGGGAAATCTTAATAACCAGATCGGGCTTCCGCTCTGCCTTGCTGATCTTGATGACCATGATATGGCGATCCTTGAAATGGGTGCAAGCAGGGCAGGGGATATACGGGAACTGTCGGAGATTGCCAGACCTGACATCGGGGTGATAACCAACATAGGGCCTGCACATCTCGAGGGGTTAGGTTCCCTTGAGACAGTGCGTGATACAAAGTATGAGATACTTGATTTTGTCAAGACAGCTGTTCTTAATGTTGATGACCCTTACATCAAAGATCTACCCGGGCAGTGCAGGGTCGTTACCTTTGGCCTGAATCAGGAAGCGGATGTCCGGGCGGATAATATTGTACATGAAGAGGCGGGGCTAAGCTTCACGGTGCATCTGAAAGAGGGCGGTTCTTCTGATATAAGGCTCAGGGTCCTTGGGTTATTCAATGTTTATAATGCCCTTGCCGCAGTGGCTGTATGCCGGATTTTAAATGTACCTGTAGATATCATCAGTTCCTCTCTCGGAGAGTTCAGGGGTGTGCCGATGAGGCTTGAACTGAAGGAACTGAAGGGGGCACTGGTTATAAGTGACCTCTACAACGCTAACCCTGCTTCAATGGAGGAGGCTGTAAAGGAACTGGTCAGGCTCAGGAGGGCCCGGACTGTGGCGGTCCTTGGTGACATGCTTGATCTTGGGCCTTACGGGGAGCAGGCCCACAGAAATCTTGGCAGGTGGCTTGCCACCCTCAAAGTGGATGTGCTGATTGCAGTAGGGGATTTGATGTCATACACATGTGAGGAGTTTTCAGCAGGGAACGGCAGTGTAAAGGCCTTGCATGTCAAAGATCCTCAGGAGGCGCGGAAAATATTATTGGAGATGGTTGGTAAGGATGATACGGTCCTGATAAAAGGCTCAAGAGGAATGAGGCTTGAAGGGGTTCTGGAAGATTAATGTTATACGAACTTCTATACGGCCTCAGTGAATATTACTTCCCGTTCAATGTATTCAGATACATTACATTCAGGACCGTCCTTGCAGCGATTACCGCTTCCTTGCTGACATTCATGCTGGCGCCCTTTGTGATTGCGAGGCTCAGGAGTTTCAGCCTGACGCAGCAGATAAGAGAGGACGGACCAAAGACACA
>QIJG01000305.1 GCA_003232715.1 Nitrospirota bacterium | reverse complement strand
TTGTAGTCCTTATTGATTTTCCTGATTTTAACCTCAAGGTTGCCCAAAGGGCCAAATCTCTCGGGATCAAGGTGCTCTACTATGTGAGCCCCCAGGTATGGGCCTGGAGGAGAAGGAGGATCAGGAAGATCAAGGCACTCTCCGACAGGATTGCAGTGGTCCTCCCTTTTGAGGAGAAGATTTACAGAGATGCAGGCGCGGATTGTGAATTTGTGGGGCATCCGATAATGGAGGAGATAGAGAATACAAAGGGAAGTAAGGGTTTTATAAGGGAGAGCCTGGGCTTAAGGCCCGACAGGGAGGTACTTGCCCTCCTGCCCGGAAGCAGAAGACATGAGTTAAAGAGACTTATGCCCCTGGTTATAAGTATGGTTCAGTGCTTTAAAAGAGACCATCCCAATTTTCAGTATATCCTCCCCATGGCCCCAAACCTCTTTGCCGTTGATTATCAGGAATGGTCGGGGGTACTTGAAGGGCTTGGAGTGAAAGTTGTAAGAGGAATGGCGACCGAGGTACTTTCCGCCTCTGATCTGGCCCTTATAGCATCGGGTACTTCAACGCTTCAGGCAGCACTTTGTAACATTCCAATGGTGGTTGTTTACAAAGTCTCTCCCCTTACATATTTTATAGGAAGGATGCTTGTCAATGTAAAATATATAAGCCTTGTCAACCTTCTGATGGACAGGGAGGTTGTTAAGGAACTGATTCAATACAAGGCGACTACAGAGAACGTTGTCAGGGAACTGGATCGGATAATAAACGATGATCAGGTCAACAGGTATATGACGGAGTCTTTCAGGGAGATCAGGTCCTTATATGAAGGCAAGCGGGCATCCCGGAGGGTTGCAGAGATGATAGGCGAGATGTCGGGGTGGTTAAGTGGATAATGAGAAGATTTAACCTTTTGCTCATGGTATACAACCTTCTTTATATTTTCAGTTTGACCCTTGTTTTGCCGGTGCATTTATTGAAGAGGCCCTCCCATCTGAGGGGGAGGTGGTTAAAGGAGAGGTTTGGCTTTGTCCCTTTAGGGTTAACCCGTAAAGGCGACGGGAAAAGGCCTGCAATCTGGATCCATGCTGTCTCTGTGGGTGAGGCAATGGCTGCCAGACCGCTGATTGAAAGGTTGAGGGCAGGGGCCGATATTATCGTCTCCACGGTTACAGATACAGGGCAGAAGGTTGTGCGGGATTTTATTACCGATGATGAGGCCTGTATTTATGTGCCTTTTGATAGTCCTTCTGCAATTAAAAAGACAACAGGCCGTATAAGGCCCGACATGTTTGTAATAATGGAGACGGAGCTGTGGCCGAACCTGCTTAAAACCATCAAGTCAGAGGGGATCCCGATACTGATTGTCAACGGCAGGATATCCGACGGTTCATTTTCGGGTTACAGGAAGATAGGATTTTTTATGAAGGGCATGCTCGGGATGGTGGATTTTTTCTGTATGCAGACCATCAGGGATGCTGAAAAGATCATGGCCCTTGGAGCACCTGAAGAAAAGGTGCGGGTTACGGGGAATCTCAAGTTTGATATCACCCCGCCTGCGGATATCCCGGCCTGGTGTAAGGAACTCGGCAGGCCGGTAATTGTAGCTGGAAGCACGCATGAAGGAGAGGAGGAGATTATCCTTCATGCGTTTGATGGAATAAAGAGGACTTTTTCAGGAGCAACTCTCGTCATCGCCCCAAGACACCCTGAAAGGTTTGCAGCGGTTGAGAGACTTTTAAGGGAGAGGGGAGCCGGGTTCGCCAAAAAATCCGACGGTTTTGTCAGGGGAAAGGATATCGTTCTCCTTGACACTATAGGTGAGCTCTCATCCGTTTACGGCTGTGCAGATGTATGTATAATCGGCGGGAGCCTGATACCAAAGGGTGGACATAACCTTTTTGAACCGGCTTACTGGGCAAAGCCGGTTGTGTGTGGCCCTCATATGGAAAACTTTCCCCTTGCCCGGGAATTCTTTAAACAAGGCGCTGCTGTTGAGGCAGGAGCAGAGGATATTGACAGGGTATTGCAGGATATACTCTCAGACCCTGTCCGTGCAAAAGAGATGGGCAGGCGAGCCAGGGACCTGTATTTCAAAAACTCAGGGGCTCTTTTAAAGACCCTGGAAGTGATAGGTAGCCTTTTTAAAAATATCCAACCGGATATTACCCGATAAACTGCTATCCGCCTTTAGAAGTGTTCTTGAGAAATTATCCACTAAAAAGGGGTTGAATTCAGAGCCGGCATTTTCCCTCATCAGTGCGATAATCTCCTGTACCTGCCAATCTCTCTTATATGGTCTCCTGCTTCTAAGGGCATCAAAGAAATCGGAGGTGGCAATGATCTGACTGCAGAAATGCTGCTCTTTCCCGCCTGCATTAAGTTGCGGATATCCCTTGCAGTCATATCTCAAGTGGTGTTCGAATGCGGCAACAGCTGCAAGTTGTGTCAGTCCATCGGTTTTTGCAAGGTATCTGGCCCCCTGGAGTGAGTGCAGCTTTATTTCTTCCCACTCCTTTTTGTCAAGCTTGCCCGTTTTCTCCAGGATGTCCTTTGAGATAAATAGTTTGCCCACATCATGCAGTAATGCTGCTATCCCGATGTCGTGCAGCAGGTCGTCCCTGGCTCCAAGTGACTCAGCCTGAAACATGGAGAGGATCGCCACATTGGTAGCGTGTGTGTACGTATATTCACTGTAAGCCTTAACAGGGCTTATCAGTTTAAGGATATTTGCCTCCCGCTTGAAAGTGACGATAAAATTGACCACGATCTCCTCGAGGCCCGATATATTGAGTTCCTTGTATGGCGAGATGTTCTGGTATAGCTCTTTTACCTTTTCGACCTGCTCTGATGAGAGGTTTCTAAGGTCACTCGCCATATTATCTCCCACTATCCTGACATTGACAATTCCGGTCTTTATATGCGGGTAGGTCTTTAGCTTTTCGTCGGGGTCACTCAGGTCGGCAATGAACTGTTTGAGCTCTGAATAGGAAATATCTCTTAAAAAGTCAATGCGCGAGATCCCCTTTCTCTTAAGTCTTTTAATGAGATTGCTTCCATGGTGTCCTGCATTTCTTTCAGGGGTCTTGTTTATAACAAGGTTATCCTCCACTATCATTATCTCGATACTGTCCTTGTGTGTCAGGAGTTCGGTCAGGATAGCGATGGATTTTTTGGTCAGGTTGTCTACGGATATATGATCTTTTGAGTAGAGTGAACAATTTGATATAGCAGACATTAATGTCGAGATAAATGTCTTTGCATATGCCATTCAGCCCCTCCTTGCCTTTTTGATTTTCAGGGACTCGTCTCTTATGCGTTCGTTTCTGGATTTCAGTCCTTTCTCTATAAGGTCTTCAATCTTATCGACCGGGTAATGTTTAAGCGAACCGTATATCGCCTCCCTTAGCCGTTCAACAGTGCCTTTAAAAAGGATGCTCCTGATTGAAAGGGTATTCCTGATAGTGTCCAGGGCACGCGGGTCTCCTATCTGGGCAAGGGCTTTTACTATGGGGATCTTTTCGTAGATATCCTTACCGGATATGTCTTTTTTCCTGAGCATCTGTATTAGTTCGGGAATCACCTCTCTTACCTTAAAGATTCCGGAAATGACTATAGCCTGTTCAACCACCTCTTTGTTTTCCGATTTAAGGTATCCCCTGAGTGCATTGACGCCATAGCTGTCTCCTTCTTTCAACAGACACTTGATTGCCTCAAAACTGACCTTGGGATTTTCATGGTGGCAATAAGGCCTGACATGCGGCAGCACTTCCTTTGTACCACACTCGCCAAGAATAAGCAGGATGTTCCTCTTGACAAACCACCTGCTGTCACTGATATGTTTTATGGCAACAGGAATTATCCTCGCTCCAAAGTGTGTTATCAGGCTTATGAGAAAATGCCTGATTGTTTGTGATTCTTCATCAATGAGTGCATCCATCAGGGGGGATATAATCCGCTCTCCGTAATAATCGCACAATTGCAAGGCATCTTCTCTTGCCTGTCTGCCTATAATCCTGAGGGAATCAATGAACTGTGATATGAATTCCGGAGACTTGTAATCTTTAAGGGCATCTGAACTTATATCCGGGAATCTCTCTCTTGACAGATTTGATTCCAACACCCGGAAAATATTTAAGACCTGACCATACTGGCCGGTCTCTATAAACTGACCCGCCTCTTCTTTTATCATATTGACGATATATTCATATTCTTCTTCCGAGATCAGATCAGATGAGATAAGTTCCAGCATTGTTTGATTAAAACATCTCTCTACATACTCATCACTGCAAGCCTTCCTGAGTTCCGCCAATTCCTTTGCTGCAACTTCCGAGACATCAAATCGCAGAACTTTCTCTATCTCTTTCTGGTATATGTCCGTCACATAAGATTCAAAGTCACCCGTGCCCAGAAGGTTTACAACATCAGGGGAGAGAAATATATCGTCTGCAATAATGCTGTCCCCAAAGGTAGTGTCTTCAGAGTTCAACTGATAAAACTTCGAAAATTTATCAAGAAGATTTTTAAGGGCCGCCGGTATGGTCACTTGCTGTTCATCAATAGCGCTGAGCAGTTCTATAATCTTGTCCACCGATATCTCTCTGATTGCCCGTTCAGTAGACCTTATATCCATGGAGACATTTTTGACTGCAGAGGAGAGGAACTGTTTCTTTAATTCAGGCCGGAGTCTGCTTATAAAATCCAGGAGCCTGGTCAGTTCCATGCTGGAGAGAGTCGTTTCCGGAGATTGTTTCATGTAAGTGCTAATCACCCGCTCACAGCCCTCTTCCCTGATCTCCCCGGGATTGGTTTTATTTAACATATCTGCGAGGGCTTCAGGAGGGATTTCCTGTATTATGTCTGAGATGCCTTCTGTTTGCAGAGTGCCGTCGATCAGCCCGCGTATGTAACGTTCCCACAGGCCTGTTCCCGAACCTTCTTTTTCTGTCCTGCCTTCACCAAAAGAGAAGGCTCCATAGTCTATGAAGCCTATATTGATATGGATCAGGTTGTGTTCCCTTACAGCCTCCTGAAGGGCTTCCGGAGCCAGGTCGGTAGCATCAATTGAGAGAAAACGGAGAAATTCATAAAGCTCGTCTTTGGGGAGGCCTGCTGTAAATGTCACACAGGCAATGTTCATTGCGTTTAAGTGCAGGGCAAATTCCCTGTAAGCTGTGTTTTTTTTGTCAAGGACGCTGTCATCGATAACAATGGTATCTTTTGCAATAGCGAGGGTGATATCTTCCCTCAGTTCAAAGAGCTTTTCCAGAGAGTTATAAGCCCTGTCTAATGACCTTGCTACCGAGGGATGACCGGCAGGATAGATATTTACATTACGGCGTGAGACATTTAACTCAAAGATGGCCTCACTGAGTAATTGCGCATCAAGCGGGAGTATTTCCCTGTCGTCAGCCATGTACTAATTTTAACATAAAACAGATAGTATACAATATAATTTTTGTCTGCTTATGTCTTCCTCACGTCCTGAACCGAGGTGTTCTTCATACAGTCTCAATCAGTTTCTCTGCAATCTGGACGGCATTCAGGGCTGCACCTTTTCTGAGGTTGTCTGCCACTATCCACATGTTGATGCCGTTTTCAATAGATTCATCCTCCCTTACCCTGCCGATATAAACATCGTCTTTTCCGGCCATATCAACGGGGAGTGGATAAATATTCTTCTCGGGGGCATCAAATACTACAATCCCGGGAAAGGCCGCAAGCAGTGCCCTGACATCATCGGCTGCAAGCTTCCTTTCGGTCTCCACATTAACACTCTCGGAGTGACACCTGAATACAGGGACCCTTACGGTTGTAGCAGTTATCCTGATTGAGTCATCCCCCAGTATCTTTATGGTCTCGTTGACCATCTTCATCTCTTCTTTTGTGTAACCGTTGTCGAGGAAACTGTCAATGTGGGGCAGGACATTAAAGGCGATCTGGTGCGGATAGACCTCACACTCAACAGACCTGAAACCAAGCATGTCCGTGGTCTGTTTGAGAAGCTCGTCCATCGCCTTTTTACCAGTGCCGGAGACGGACTGAAATGTAGTAACAACCACCCTCTTTATCCCTGCAGCATCATGGATCGGTTTGAGTGCCATCACCATCTGTATGGTTGAGCAGTTCGGATTTGCAATTATGCCCTTGTGGCGGCTGATATCACCGGGGTTGACCTCCGGTACCACGAGCGGCACATCAGGGTCCATACGCCATGCAGAGGAGTTGTCGATTACCACACAGCCTGAACGGGCTGCTACAGGTGCCCAGGTCCTTGACCTTTCCCCGCCTGCTGAAAACAGGGCGATATCAACTCCCTTAAAAGAGTCTTCCTCCAGCAGGCTGACTACC
>QIJG01000092.1 GCA_003232715.1 Nitrospirota bacterium | reverse complement strand
CCATTCGCTCCCAAGCTTGATTTTACAGGGTTTTCGCTTTTTTCGTCAAATAACCCTCTTCGGGAAAGTCAGGCTGATAGCCTGTCCTGTTTATCTTAAAACCGGAAGTACCACCTTGTCACTGGTTTTGAGTTATTATAAAGAAGCGTGAAAATCAGGACAATCATTAAAATCTCATTCCTTATATTCATATTATCGGGTGTGGCTTTCTATTTCTTTATCCTGAAGGACCTTCCGTCGATTGATCAGTTGAAATCATATAAACCGGCTGCGGTGACAAAGGTTTATGCCAATGACAATGTGCTTATAGGTGAGTTCAAGATGGAGAGGGGCAGGTATGTGCCTATCAGTGAAATCCCGCAGTATCTGGTCTATGCAGTGCTTGCAACAGAAGATTCAAGGTTTTTTGAGCACAAAGGGCTTGATTACTTTGCTCTTGTCCGTGCACTGGGAACGGACATTATCCACTGGAGGTTCAAAGAGGGCGGCAGTACAATTACGCAGCAGCTTGCCAAGATACTGTATCTTTCTCATGAAAAGACACTGAGACGCAAGTTCCGGGAGGCTATACTTGCAATGAGGATAGAGAAAGAACTCTCAAAAGAGGAGATACTGGAGCTTTATCTGAACAGGACATATTTTGGTGAGGGGGCTTACGGCGTTGAGATGGCTTCAAGGGTCTATTTCGGAAAGTCGGTGAGGGAGATAGACCTTACAGAGGCTGCAATGCTTGCCGGGCTGCTTAAATCACCCGGGTATTATTCCCCATACAGAAATATTAAAAGGGCGGAAGACCGGATGAAGCTGGTATTGATGAGGATGGAAAAAAAGGGGTTTTTGAGGCCATCAGAGAGGATTCGAGCTGCGAAGAAGGGGTTGAGGCTTTTGAATGCAGGTGCTAAAAAAGAGGGTTACGGCTATTTTTTAAGCTATGTGCGTAATTACCTTGAAGAGGAATATGGTACAGAGATGGTATACAAGGGCGGCCTTCGCGTATACACCACCTTAAGAAGATGGGCCCAGATTCAGGCCAGGAGGGCACTGAGAGAAGGGCTTGAAGCCGTGGACAAGCAGAGGGGCTGGAGGGGAGTGACAGGACATATTGATGGAGTGGATGTACAGAAAGAACTCAGATCTATTGCCGGGGCAGACGGCCTTTCCTCTCTGAAAGGGGAGCTGTTGAGGGCAACTGTGCTCAGGGTATACAGAAACAGGGCCATTCTGAAGGTCAACGGTGCCTATGGTATCCTGAAACTAAGGGATGCCCTGTGGGCGAGAAAGGTTTTTAAGCCCAAACAGAAGACCGCTCACTATCAGAAGAACTTCAACCTTGAAAAGTTGCTCTCCAAGGGGGATCTAATCCTTGTAAAACTGATAAAGATAGAGAATGGTATTGCTTATGTATCACTGGCGCAGGAGCCGCTTGTTCAGGGGGCACTGATTGCGGTACAACCCAAAACCGGATATATAGAGGCAATGGCGGGGGGATATGATTTCAGAAAAAGCCAGTTCAACCGTGTCCTGAATGCAAGACGGCAGGCCGGTTCGGCATTCAAACCCGTTGTTTATGCCCTTGCCCTGGAAAAAGGCCTGACCCCGGCAACCATATTAAAGGATGAACCGATAAGCTATCCTGCAGGGGATGGCAGGCAGTGGGAGCCTGTTAATTATGACAGGAAATATTCCGGTCCTGTAAGGTTGCGGGAGGCATTGGTGAATTCGCTCAACGTGGCCACTGTAAGACTTGCGGAATCTCTTGGAGTGGAAGACCTTGTCTCTTTTGCCAAAACCTGCGGGTTTGAAGGAAACATCCCGAATGACCTCAGCCTTGCACTTGGCTCTCTGACGGTTTCTCCTCTGAGGCTCACGATGTGCTATACTGTCTTTGCAAATGAAGGGGTCAGAATGAACCCTGTAGCCATAAAACAGGTGGTTTCTTCTGATGGACGTATCCTTGAGTTTAATATTCCCGAGGGTCATAAGGTAACTTCACCGGGGGTGGCTTACCTTATAACCAGTATGCTGGAAGATGTAATACGGAGAGGTACGGGGAAAAGGGCTTCAGGACTTCAGGTACCGTCTGCGGGGAAGACCGGGACAACTGATAATTTCATTGATGCCTGGTTTGTTGGTTATACCCCCGGGCTGCTTGCCGGAGTATGGGTTGGTTATGATAACCCGGTATCCTTAGGCAATGGCATGAGTGGTGGAAGGGTGGCTGCACCCATCTGGCTGAATTTCATGAAGGCTGTTACAAAAAAGGATACAGGGGATTTCATTAAACCTGATAATGTTGTAAAATATTACATAGACAAAACGACAGGCTTGCAGGTCCTGAATAATTCATCTAATGCCGTTGAGGAGTATTTTATTGAGGGGACGGAGCCTGAATGGAAGTACATGAACAGATTGAGGAAATTGTTGAAAAGTTTGTTTGGCGGAACAGGTAAGGACTAATCAAAAACCAAGGAGGATGGTATGAAAAGGGTTTTGTTTATTATTGTTATGATAATCTCTTTGTCTCTGATGATGGCGCCAAGTGTTTTGAATGCCCAGCCAAACGGCACTTACAACCATGCGCTCTCCCTGTATAAAAAGGGCAACTTTAAAGAAGCGGTAAATGAACTGAGGGATTATCTTCAGAAAAGACCGGAACCCTCAGCATATTACCTTATGGGATACGCCTTGTATGAACTGGGAAGGTACGAAGAGGCCATGAAGTATTTTGATGAGGCATATTTGGTGGATCCGGATTTCAGACCTGAAAAGATAGATTTCCAACGCGCAAAACCATAGTGCCGTGTCAACTCTCAATTGTCATTCCGGCTTGTCGGGAATCAAAGAGGGATATGATTCCCGACGTTGCGGGAATGACAATTCAACCCTCCGACATAACAAGGTTGACATGACACTATTGAGGATCCGGTTCTGATATTTTTCCGACCATCTGCGAGATATAGACAATGCAATCTTCACATATCCTCTCAGGTTCACTGTTACATATCATACGGTTGAGCTCCCAGCAGGGTTTGCTCTTGTCGATATAGGCGGAACAAAGGTCCCTTGTTTTTTCCGGACAGTCGGTTATCTGCCAGCAAGGGGCATATTCGAGGAGTTTCTTGATTCCCTCGATGCTGATCTTCTTTATATGGATAAGGTCCCTCAGGCATTTCAGCCATTTGATATCGTTTTCAGAATAGTATCTGTTCTTGTTTCTTCGTGCAGGTTTCATCAGGCCGTGTTTTTCATAAAGCCGCAAGGTCTGGTCTGTGGTACCGATTAATTCAGCCACTATCCCTATAGGATAAAGAGGCATAGCCATCTTTTCCTCTTCTGTCATATCTTTTCTTGTTTTTTTCTTTTCTTTCATCTTAAACCACTATCTACATTTAAGCCTGGGGCGGACTATTGGTATCAGTTCAGCAGGGTTTCCATGTTCTGGTTCCGACGCGGTCATTAAGGATTTATTATTGCCGTCCGCCTTCAATTGCGGTTGCTGATGTCCCGGGTAATCAGGACTTTTACTAATTGTAATTATTAAAAACTTTTTTAATTAAAAAAAGCAAGGTAATTCAACAATTGTCTGATACCCAGCAATGTCCGGTTAGGTATTTGCATGTAAAGAAGAGAGAAAGATGGTCGTTTTTCACTTGACTTCTTAAAATAAAAAACCCGGAGTGAAGAGCTGGGTGTAGGACACAGACTTGCCACTTTCTTTGCCCTCCCTGACTATCCCGGGAAGGACTTTTTCGACTTCCCGGGCTATGACTCCATAATTCTCCCCTTCCGAAAAACCATTGTCTTTGTATTCTTATGTCTTCCACTCATAAGCAACTTCTCTCTTTTTTCAAATCCGCTTAATATCGGATAATAACCGGCAACTGTATTTGTTAGTATCCAGCAATCTTTGCTCTCTCAGGCGAATACCCGGTCTCGTTTACATTGCTGGACAGGTCCCGCGTCTTTACCCTGTAGGAGTATATAGTATTTGCAACCAGCCCTGTATCCTCATAGGTCTCGCTATTCTGCCATCCACTGTCAGTACCTCCGGGATTGCCGGTAGTTTCTTCAAAGTAATATTGAACACCGTCACAGTGGCTATAGTTGCAGTCATTGAGATTGATGTGCCGCTTGTCACATAAGGTTTAACGGCCCAGATCATCGGGTCAGGTGTCGGCGGTACGGTATCACCTGTTGTATTTCCGAAGGAGATGGCCTTTGACCAAATATAACTTGATGTTTCCCAATTATCAATTAGAGTGTCTGTTGTAGTATAGCGCGGCACAACCGTCATGGTATTGTTCCCGCTGTCGATATCAACAACCAGGTACCTCAAAAACTTCTTGGTAGCCTTAGGATCAAAAGTAGCCGGACCGTGCTCGTATACATCAAACTGTTTATAAAGCGTACTTGCAGGCCATAGATAGTGCCTTCTTCCTGTGTGTGTATGTCCATGAAAAATACCGATCACGTTGTAATCGTGGATTGCATAATAAAAAGCAGCAGCTGTCCTCCTACTTCTGAGTGCACCTAAATGGAAAAAGATCACAACAGGTCTTCCACTGACGCCAACGTTGTTAGCCAGGTCTTTTTCAAGAAAAGCGAGGCTGCCTTTAGAATACGGGTTGTTGAAACCAGGATAAAGATTCAGGCTCACAAAATGAACCGAATCCCAGTCCCAGGAATAGTGAAGACCGTTACTTGAGACATTCACTTCTTCTGCACGTTGTTCGTTCCGGCTTCTGATCCCGTCTATAACCACATCCGTCAAGGGGCTTTCAGGAGAAATCGTAGGGGGGTCGGAAAGAGTATCAAAATCATGATTCCCGTATCCTTCGTACACTGGAAAATCTATTCTTCCCTCTCCGTTGACAACACCGTAATCATTAGTGAATTCATACCATTGGCCCGGCACCCCATAGTAGTTGGTAAGGTCTCCGGCCAAAAGCAGGCCGCGAGGACGCGCCACGGTTCCTCCGGGTGTATTCGGATAGGCAGTACCCGGAAGAGCGTTCATTCTCTCGATCATTTCTTGACTATTAATGTTAGTTGCATTCCAGGGTTGGTTGAGGTGCAGATCACTGGCAAAGAAAAAGGTCACATCATTTTTTTGACAGGTCGTAAAATTCCAGGAATCTCCTGTATTTGTGCCACCGGAGTAATTCACATCTATCCGCCAGTAATATGTTTCATCCGCTGCAAACGGCCCAGGGTTAAAGGTGGTGGCAGTCTGGTTTTTCGCAACCAGAGTCCCCGGACTGGTGGTGCC
>QIJG01000261.1 GCA_003232715.1 Nitrospirota bacterium | reverse complement strand
CATTAACAAAACATATTTGTCCGTCTGTAATATCCAGCATTTACCTGCCTGCAATTTTCAAATCTGCGCTCAACCGGTTAAACCGCTCTTATTGATATTATTAACCCTCTCTTTGTCACCTCCATACTCAGAATTGTTTTAACCACTTTCAACTTCCAATGCTTGAGATTCAGGAAGTATTGCTGAGTTCCTACGTCTCTGCTTTACTTTATCATCAAAGTATTACAGCAATATTAAAGGGGCATTAAAACAGAAAAGGGGTCAGGTCTCAACATTCAACATAACGAGATTTAATTCCCTGTTTTTACTTCTTATGTTGAATGTTGAGACCTGACCCCCTCAGCAATCAGCGCATGGAGGATATCTGAAGTCCGGCTACTCCAAAGAGTATAAGGAAGATATAAAACAGTTGCAGGAACCTGTAAGGTTCCTCAAAGAGAAAAATCCCGACAACATTACTGCCGGCAATTGCAATACCCGTCCAGATGGCATATGTAATGCCCACGGGCAGGACCTTCAATGAGAGGGAGAGGAAAAAAGCGGCCCCTGCCCCGAACATGGCATAAGAGAGTATTGGTAATAAATGGGTAAACCCCTCAGTGAATTTAAGGCTAAATATCCATCCAACCTCTAAAACTCCGGCTATAATCAGATAAACCCAGTGCATTGCAGGTTTCAGACGTCACTCATCACGGTTTCCCCGGGCTGCCGGCGCAGCTTCCTGAGGGAACTCAGTTCACTTTCGTAAACCCGTTTAACCCCGTCTCCCATGGCCTTCTCAATATCCCTGATGTTTCTTATAAGCCGGTGCATCCCGATAATCTCCACTGAAGCTGCCTGGTCAGTCCCCCACATTGCCCGGTCAAGGGTGATATGACGTTCAACAAAGGAGGCCCCGAGCGTCACTGCCGACCATGTAGGTGCAAGCCCTATCTCGTGTCCTGAATAGCCGATCGGAACTGCAGGAAACATCTCCCTCAGGGTCTGGAGCATCTTCAGGTTCAATTCATCCAGGCCACAGGGATAGGTCGATGTGGAATGGGCTATCAGGAGGTCCTCTGTCCCGACAACCTTTACAGCATCCGATATCTCCTGTATAGTCGACATACCTGTGGATATGATAACGGGCCTTCCGGTCAACCTCATTCTTGAGAGCAGCGAATGGTCTGTTAATGCTGCTGACGGGGCCTTATGAAGGGGCGGGTTGAACTCTTCAATAAAATCAACGGACTCCTCATCCCAGCACGAGGCGAACCAGTCTATACCCTTTGCCAAACTATACTTTATAAGCTCTTCGTATTGAGAGCGGTTGAACTCAACCCTGTGCCTGTATTCAATATAGGTCATCCTCCCCCAAGGGGTATCCCTCTCAATATGCCACTGGTCCCTTGGAACGCATTTCTCGGGTGTCCGTTTCTGGAATTTAACGGCATTGCATCCGGCAAAGGCCGCACCGTCGATTAATTTCTTTGCCACCTCCATTGAACCATTGTGGTTTATGCCTATCTCGCCAATGACATAAACAGGTTCACCATCACCTATAAATCTGTCCTTCAATCTTACCTTTCTCATAGCGTCACCTCTTTTTAAAAAGTATGATCATCTCGGCAAAATCCCTGAATGCACCATTACCGCCATTGTTGTTACAGACAAAATCCGCAATACCCCTGACAGATGCAATGGCATCGGCAGGACACGCAGAAAGCCCCACCATCTCCATTACTGCGATATCGTTTACATCATCCCCTATGTATGATATCTCCTCACTGCTCAGGTTTCTCCTCGCCATAATCTCCTTTAAGGCCCCGGCTTTATCCTTAACGTTCAGTTTTACCTCTCTTATCCTGAGCTTCTCGGCACGCTTTTTAACAGCACCCGAGTTTTCACCCGTAATAATTCCCGTCTCCACATTCACAAGCTCCCTCAGCCGTTCTACACCCATACCATCCCTTATGGAGAACCGCTTTAACAACTCCCCGTCTTCAGAATAATATACGCCTGCATCAGTCCATACACCGTCTACATCACTTATCAGGAGCTTTATTTTTCCTGCTTTTTCCTTCAGACTGTGTCTCATATAACAACCAGCCCCCCGTCAACTATCATGTTTGCACCCGTCATGTAGCCGGAGGCTTCACTCGCCAGAAAGACAATCGCCCCCCTGTAGTCCGAACGCTTCGCCATCCTGCAAAGCGGGGTCTTCCGGGAATAGTTTTCTATAAAGTGCCTGGGCTGGGAATTTTCAACACCGCCGGGAGAGAGGGCATTTACACGCACACCCGACCGTCCCCAGTAAGATGCCAGAAACCTTGTAAGGGAGAGAACAGCGCCCTTGCTTGCTGGGTATGCGGGTGATTTGTAGAATTGCTGCTCACCCGTCGGCTTGCAGTAAATCGACTGGTCCGGGGCAACAACCCCGTATGTGGATGCGATATTGATGATACTGCCCCTGCCCTGCCCTGCCATTTCTCCTCCTATAACCTGGGAGCAGAGGAACACCCCGGTTACATTCACATCCATCATCTTCTTCCACATCTGAAGCGGATAGTTTTCAAACTTCGACTGCTCAGGTGCAAGCGCGGGATTCTCAAACATATCATTGACCCCGGCGTTATTGACGAGAATATCCACCTGTCCGAACTCCTCCGTCACCCTCTGAAGGAGCTTTTTAATGGAATCAGCCTCTGTTACATCAAGGAAGATTCCCCGGGAATCAGAGGGAAGAGTATCTGCAAACTCCTGACAGATATTCTCATCAAGATCTGCAACTATTACTTTTGCCCCGGCCTCTGAGAGGGCATGGCAGTGCTCCCTGCCCAGGAGTCCGAGCCCGCCTGTTACAACCGCCACCTTGCCTTCCAATGAAAAGTTATCCATAACCACCTACTTTCCGGGTTTTATATTGAAGTCAGCCGTTTTCCTGAAGACCGGCTCAAGTGGCTCTCCATCGAGAACTCCCCTGACATCCCCCCCGGAAACAGCCTTCTTCAAAATCGGCAACACCTCACTGTATACATCCAGTGTATACTCGATATCTTCATCCGTATGGCTGAAACAGATATTATGAAAGCCTGACCATAAAATCCCCCGCTTTATCATCTCCTGCTGCATGAGGGACTTCATCTCCAGGGGATTACCGGCTGATGCATCAAAGGTGACGATGCTCCGGCAATCAAATCCGGTGCAGCGGGTATAGGACATACCCAGGGCTTCAGCAATCCTGTTGTATCCATCCTTTAATATCTTTCCCTGAAGCGAAATATACGCAGGCACATCCTTAGTCTTTATTTCGGTAATGGTCGCCTGTGCTGCGGCAAGGGAGAGGGCCTCACCGCCAAAGGTTGTAAAGAAAAAGACATCTTCCTCAAGGAGCGACATAACGTCTCTTCTGCCTGTCAGTACAGACAGGGGCATACCGTTTGCAATCGCCTTTGAGTAACAGGCAAGGTCAGGAGTGACTGAAAAATACTCCTGAGCGCCTCCCACTGCAAGCCTGAAACCCGTCCACATCTCATCAAATATCAGCAGCGTGCCGTTGCGCCGGCAGATATCCTGCAGGGCGTGCAGAAAATTATTCCTCGGGGCTTCAAACACGACGGGCTCCAGGATGACGCAGGCGGTATCGTCGTCAAGGGCCTCCTTCACAGAATCAATATCATTGTAGTTGAAGGTATATGTAAGGTCCCTGACTGCCTGGGGAACCCCGTTACTTCTGCTTGTTATCCCAATATACCAGTCGTGCCATCCATGATATCCGCAGCAGAGGACTTTATCCCTGCCTGTAAAAGCCCTGGCAAGCCTGACCGCAGCACTGGTTACATCTGCCCCGGTCTTGCTGAACCGGACCGACTCTGCATTGGGGATTACGCCCTGTATCAGCTCTGCAACCTCTACCTCCAGTGGGTGCATCAATGAAAAGGTTATCCCCTCATCGAGCTGCCTCCTGACGGCATCATCCACCGGGTCGTAACAATACCCGAGGGAGACAGGGCCTATCGCCATGTCAAAATCAACAAACTCATTGCCGTCCACATCCCGGACGTGAGAACCTTTGCCACTGACAAGATACTTTGGGGCAACTCCCTTTACATGCTGGGTGGGACCCTTGGCAAGTGTCTGCGTGACATTGGGGATTAGACCCAATGCACGGAGATACAGCCTGTCGGACGCGGCAATATCAGGATTAGACTTTCTAAACTTTAATGTACTCAGCATATTTTTCCGACTCCTTTAGGATTTTATCTGCTATCTTCTCCCCTGTAAGCCCCTCGTACTCAAGGATATCCTGAAGCATGGCCGGTCTGAACCACATCTCATCCAGCCCGAACGGAAGGACCCTGCAGGTGACGTTATGTCTTAAAAATATCTCTCCCAGAATCGAGAAAAGCCCCCCGGCAAGGAGGTGGTCCTCCACGGTTACGAGCAGTGATGTCTGCATTGCGGC
>QIJG01000238.1 GCA_003232715.1 Nitrospirota bacterium | reverse complement strand
GGTGGAAGGTGGAACCACAAAGGTATTCCCACAGTTTATTTGAGTCAGAATCTTTCCCTATCAGCCCTTGAGATGTTTGTTCGGCTTACAAGAAAGGATATCAAGATCAGATTTCTCTGTTTTAAGATAGAGCTTCCTGGTTCAGTAAAAACAGAAGAAATCCCTGTTGTAGATCTTCCGAAGGACTGGCAACAGCAACCCCCTCCGGAATCCACAAAAGACATAGGCACCAGATGGCTAAAGGATGGAAGGTCGGTTCTTCTCAGAGTTCCATCAGTTATCATCCCTCAGGAGTTTAATTATCTCCTAAACCCTCTTCATCCTGATTTTAAGAAGATTAAAGTAAGGAAGCCGGCACTCTTCAGCTATACCCCAACGATGTGGAAATAATAATAATGAGGAGAAATCATATCAGGGGTCTCAACGGGCTGTTGACCAAACCCGCCAAAGACAATAAAACTATCTGTCATAATTCACATTAGCCTGGACTAAGTACCAGGAGGGACGATTAAATATTTTAGGAGGCAGAATTGTTTAGTGCCCCGAATGCGCCCCGAATGACCCCACCTCTCATTCAGAATATCAGAAGTTTGTGTATGAACCTATGGGTATCCAATGTCAGGAAGAGATCATCTCGATCATATGGATGAACTCCCGCCTCTGCCCTCTGGAGTATACATGAGGGTTGAATGCTTTTTGTCACGATTCAAGGGCAGACCCATAGACACCTAAAACTTGACATCGTCAAGCGAAATGCCCATGGCTGTGGCCACACCCTTTCCGTAATCCGGGTTGGCTTTCATGCAGGAGGAGTAAATAAATAAAGGCAGCAATATTAAATAAAATATGCTAAGATTTAAATGACGAGCACATTAGTGAAAATGAGGGAAAAACTTAATTTTGTATGGCCGCTATTGGACGAATGCACGTGACGGATCATGGCAGCAAGTGAAGCCAAAGCTTTGGGATATGGGGGAGTGACTCTCGTTAGTCGTGCGTGTGGACTTTCACGCAAAGCGATAGCCAAGGGTATCCGTGAAATTCAAGAAGGTTCGACGCCAGGAGAAGGGCGCATCCGCAAACGCGGTGCAGGACACACGCCCATCACGGTGACGGATCCGAAAATAGTAAGAGCCTTGGAAGAACTCATTGACGAGCAAACACTGCATGAGCACAAGGGCGATTGCGAAGCAACTGGTCCGACAGAGACATCCTGTTAGCCATACGAAGACGGCGCAGATTCTTCACGAACTCGGCTACAGTCTCCAAGGCAATCGTAAGAGCGAAGAGGGCAAGGAGCATAGTGATCGCGATGCCCAGTTTCGACACATCCAACGCAGCGGTGAAAAAGCACTTGAGACAAGGCCTTCCAGTGATTTCTGTGGACACAAAGAAAAAGGAACTCATCGGCAATTACCACAACGCTGGCAAGCAATGGCTTCCAGCCAAACAACCTAAGAAGGTTCAAGGTCACGATTTCCCGACCCCCGATGAGCCACGTGCTTATCCCTATGGCATCTACGACATTGGTCGTAATAGAGGATTTGTCAATGTCGGAACTGACCATGACACTGGAGCCTTTGCGGTGGCTTCTATCCGTGGGTGGTGGCGTTATGAGGGTCGGCGACTTTATCCGAAAGCTGCAAGCGTATTGATCACTGCGGAATAAAGCATTACGCCTATAGCACATAGTACAAAGCATAGGGGTCTACGGTTGTCTTGGGACGTGACACACAGGGGTGTGGATTGAAACTTTCTTGGGAATATAACGTTCACCAAAGTTCATCGTGTATTATGTTAAAATATTTATGGAGATAAGGTTTGCAATACAATTTTAAATGGGATCCCAAAAAAGCAAAAACAAATAAGACAAAGCACAAAGTTAATTTTGAACTTGCAGCAACAGTATTTAAAGATCCACATGCAATGTCAATATATGATGATGTGCATAGTGGAGAAGAGGATAGATGGATAACTTTGGGACTTGCTTCAAATGGTTCATTACTTGTTGTTCATCACACATTTGAAAAGATTGACAGAAATAATGTAACCATTAGAGTGATATCCAGCCGTAAGGCAACAAAGAAAGAGAAAAAACAATATACGGAGTTATGAAATGAAAAAAGAGTATGATTTTTCAAAAGGAGAAAGAGGCAAGTTTTACAGCAAAAAGGTAAAACTTAACATCCCAATTTATCTTGATCCTAAAACATTATCATTTGTTGAAAGTATTGCTGAAAAGAAAAAATCTGATATTTCAAAGGTCGTAAATGATTTAATTAAAACTGATATGAAAATAGCAGAATATGTCGAGTAGGATCAGAAACTCACTTAGTCAACAACTTGTATCAGCAACCCGATTATCTCATCCTCATCCTCATCCTCAGTTACAAGTCCAGGCAGGTCTCAACATTCAATATAACTGCCTTTCACACTTTTCTCTTAACTTCATATCTTTAACATGCCTGAGAAACAGCAGCATAGTCCTTATGGAACATCTCTTCTCTCAATCTTTGAAGCAGCGGATGGATTGGCCGCATCCCCTGATATCTTCAGCCTACAGAATTCTAAATAAATATGTTATGTGCTGTCAAAAAAGCATGCCTGTTTGTTTCATGCCTCTCCGGGCACATCGTCAATCGAAATACCCAAAGCGTTGGCAACACCACTTCCATAAGCCGGATCAGCTTTCAGGCAGTTGCCGATATGGCGGATATTGATCTCCCTGGGAGCATCACCCATGGCACGGGCGGTATTGGCAAATAGAGACTTCTGCTGATCAGAGCTCATCAGCCGGAAAAGCAGGCCGGGCTGGGTATAGTAATCGTCATCCTCACGATGGTCCCAGTGATCAGCAGCACCTTCGAGATCAAGGGGTGGTTCAGAAAACTCCGGCTGTTCTTTCCACTCACCGTAGCTGTTAGGCTCATAGCCGATAGTGCTGCCATAGTTTCCGTCAACTCGCATGGCGCCATCGCGGTGATAACTGTGGGATGGACAGCGTGATGCATTGACCGGGATCAGGTGGTGATTCACTCCAAGCCGGTAACGTTGGGCATCACCGTAGGAGAAGAGACGGCCCTGTAACATTTTATCGGGCGAAAAACCAATGCCCGGAACGACGTTGGCCGGGTTGAATGCGGACTGTTCAACCTCGGCAAAATAGTTTCCGGGGTTGCGGTTCAGCTCCATAATCCCGACCTCAATTAGCGGGTAGTCCTTGCGGAGCCAGACCTTTGTCAGGTCAAATGGATTGTAGGGACAGTTGGAGGCCTCCTCCTCCGTCATTACCTGGATGAAGAGCTTCCACTTAGGAAAGTCCTTCCTTTCAATGCTCTCATAGAGGTCGCGCTGGTGGCTTTCGCGGTCCTTTCCTATGATGGCCTCTGCCTCTGCATCCGTGAGGTTCCTGATGCCTTGTTGGCAGACAAAATGGAACTTGACCCAGTGACGTTCGTTTTTGGCATTGATGAGACTGAAGGTATGACTGCCAAAGCCGTGCATGTGGCGATAGGAGAATGGAATTCCGCGGTCGCTCATGGTTATTGTAATCTGGTGCAGCGCCTCCGGCAGCAAAGTCCAGAAGTCCCAGTTATTGCGGGCGCTGCGCATGTTTGTTCGGGGATCCCGCTTCACTGCGTGGTTAAGGTCAGGAAACTTGAGTGGGTCGCGCAGAAAGAAGACAGGCGTGTTATTACCCACCAGGTCCCAGTTACCCTCTTCGGTGTAGAATTTTATGGCAAATCCGCGGATGTCACGCTCCGCGTCTGCAGCGCCGCGTTCGCCTGCTACCGTTGAAAAACGTGTGAAGAGTTCGGTCTTCTTTCCAATATCAGAGAAGATTTTTGCCCTGGTGTAGCGGGTGATGTCATGGGTAACAGTGAAGGTTCCATAAGCCCCTGATCCCTTTGCATGCATGCGCCGCTCGGGGATGACCTCACGGTCAAAGTGGGATAGTTTTTCCAGGAACCAGACATCCTGCAGCAACTGCGGGCCGCGAGGTCCGGCAGTCATCACATTTTGATTGTCGGTAACCGGAGCGCCTGCATCAGTGGTCAACTTCTTCTTTTCGTCTTTCATGGTTTATTCTCCTTATCAGGATCAAGTTATGTTTTGTGGAGATCAGATAAGTCAGATCTCTTCAGCCCATTCCCCTCCGGGTACCTCCTGCAAGATGTTGCACAACAGACACCCCTTCTTTATCACAAGTTACTTTATTCTGAATGAATCCATAATGTCCTCGAAGTCTTTTCTGAATTTTTTCAGGTTTTGCAGGACTGGTTTCTTAACCATTCCACTATACAATACCCCCCGCATGGAGGGCCGGGATTGCCTTCCCTGAAATCACAGCCGTCAGCAAAGAACTCACACTTTCTGCATATCTCATCCAGTATATAGGTGTCCCTGGAAAAGTCCGGTATAATCCCCTCGGGCACCCTTTGCAACTCCCCGATCGGATATCTTTCCGTCGGATACCTGTAAGTTCCGCAAAGCAGGTCTTCTTCTCCATCCTTATAATACCTGCAGTATCTCCTGCAGATAATCTCGGTTAGTTTTTTGTTCTTCACGGGCAACAAAAGATAAGACGATTTTGTGCTATTACTCCGATTATACAGGAACAGCCCAAAGAAGGGAAGGGGGGCAGGTTACACATTATACTCAGATTTCCCCTTTTATCTGCTTATTCCAATGAAAGCGGCCACCCTGTCGGAGCGACAGCAACGCTGGCATTTAATTACATCCTAATGCCTGATGAAGTCGTAAAAAGTCTGAACTTTGTTCTTCAAGAATCGATATTTTGTCACGATTCAAGTGCTGAACCCCAAAGTCTTTCCTTCTCCTTCTGCTTTGTACTTTTGCCACCATTTCCATACCGTGTTGATATGCACTCCTATAATTTCGCCTATTTCTTTATACGTCTTCCCCTTCTGGCGTAGTCGTACCCCCTGTTTCCTCATCTGCTCCTGTGTCTTCTGTGTAAATTTCCTCGCATCTTCTTTTTCTATTTTTTCCATACATACTTTATACTCCTTTTGCCCTTACTTTTTTACCCTGTTTTCTTGCCAGGTTAATAACTGATCCGAGAATCGGAACATATCGATTCAGGATAGGTGATTACAGAGTGATATTTGATATCGAAGGCACGGATATTGTAGTTCTCGGAGCAGGCCACAGGAAAGAGATTTACAGAAGGCATTAATGATCCAGCCCCCTTCCTCGTTAAATGTTCAACGACCAAGTATCTGTTCATTTCCAAACGGTTATCTCTTCCGGATTTCACGAACTATAGCAACTATTTCTTTTGCCGAAAGATTAACATTAATACCGGCTTTTATTACAAACACAGAACCATCTTTTCTTTTGATCAGCACCTCCCCCTGAGTTCGTGCCTTTTCAAGGACAGATGATAACTTCTGACGTTTCACAACCTGAGGGACGTTGTTACATACTATGCAAAACTATTGATGGGACAAGAAAATCAAGTCGATAAAACTGTATGCTTATAGCATACTACAACAGCCAAGATTAAACATACCAGGGACGGTAGGGAGGGAACGTTATTGACTACGTTGACTTGTCGGGTCACGCAGGGGTCGCTGAGGAAATTATTGAAGCGGTCAAAAAGATGAAAAAAGCTGACAGAGAAGCGTTTATAGAAGATTTACTTGCAGTCACTTCACCGGAATATCTGCAAAGCGTTAAGGAAGCGAGGGCAGAATATAAAGCGGGCAAGACAAAACACATAAAGAAATTTTTGGTTGATGAATTACAGGCTTGTTTATACTCGCAGGGCTGAAAAGGACATAAAAAAGCTTGACAGTACGATTATCTCGTCTTAACCTCATATTCAGTTACAAGTCAAGGGCGAATGATATTGCATAACGTACCTGTTTCAACTTTTCTTGTGAAATTGCTGTAATGAGTGAACCTATTTTCCC
>QIJG01000177.1 GCA_003232715.1 Nitrospirota bacterium | reverse complement strand
TCATTGCATCGGCATTTGCAGGCTCCTCACGAATGGCCTTCCTGTAAAACTCCTCGGCTCCCTTTAAATCCCCTTTCAGGAAAGAGGCATTACCCATATATAAATATGCTACGGGTAAAGTTTCCGAAGCCTTTTTATATTCGCTTATCGCCTCATCATACTGGCCCTTTTTTTCATAAATGACCCCGAGGTTGATGTGTTCTTCAGGTGTAAGTGGGTCATCAATCACAACTATTCTGGGCAAACTGCAGGAGAAAAAAGAAATAGCAAACAGGAGGATTAATAAAAACTCTAAGGTTTTATGAGTAATGTCCAATAGCCTGTTTTTTCCCATATCCTCTGCAGTTCACTGTAAGTAAAGAACTTCTCCTTCTCTTTTCCGGAGTGAGCAAATATGCCGTCATTGTTGTACCCTACTATAACCATGAAGTGGTTTTTCTCTATAACATAGAAACCAAAGTCCACAAGTACAATCAATGGATAGCCCTTCCGTATCTCGTCACGGATGTCTTCCATACCACCCTTATAGACCGATGTGCTGAAACCGGCCTTGCGGGGATAAAGAAGCATATCCATACTAAGGGTACCATTCAGACGGGCATTAAAAATATCCCCGGCAATTTTCTGAGGGGTCACCTTAAATCCCCAGAAATTAAATACCTCTGCAAGTGAGGCAGGTCCGCACTGATAGGCATCCTGGGAAAAGAAAGGAACGGAGAGCATCACATCTCCCCTCTCCTTTGTTCCCTGTGTTTCAAGGCCTGCACAGCCACCAAGAAGTATTACAATAATAATTGAAAATACTGTCTTATTTAACAATAATAATCCTGCGACCTGTCAACTGGAGGAGTAAAACCACTAAAATAGCTATCACAAGAAGGCTAACTATAATACCAAGTCCTCCGTCACCTGCCACCCTTAACTGATCAATCCTCTGTGCAAACTGATTGAGGTCCTTATCTGACAGAGAACCAAGCCTGTCGGCAACCTCGTCTGCTGTAAAACCAAGGGCCAGCAGTCTTTTGCTCACAACCTCCGATTCAAGAAACCTCTGGAGCTTCCGGACGGGAGATAAGCCGAGGAACCCGGAACCGAGCATTGCACCGTCAACCCTCGGAACAACAGCAAACAGAAGCATGGAAAAAATCAGATAAAAACTAACCTGTCTGAATAAGGGCATTCTCAAAATTTTTCACCTCCTTTCCATGATAATCGTAATAAGTTATGCGCTTTTCGTATAACAAATAACGCATAACCGGATTTTACCTTACTGACAAACTCGGCAGTGAGCCAAAGAGATATTTCAAATCCTCATCCTCGAATTTGATTCCACCACCAAAATAAAGACCCCGCCAACGTGAATTTAAAAGATTGTCCACACCGGCACTAATAAAGAGGTTCCTGAAGAGATAGTAACCCATGGAGAGCTTTAAATGGGGTCTTCTGGCCCCCTCCTCCTCATTATCAAAATCCCATATATCCGCCGAAACCTTTAACCTGTCATTCATAAAGAATTGGTCGGCTCCAAGACCGACTGTGTTTTCTTTAAGCCCGATCCTTAAGGCCGAGTTCTTAAAGCGTTTTGCAATCTGTGCGGTAAATTCTACCTTTCTCTCAATCACATCTTCCTCCTCAACAGTGGTTACACCGTTTATAGAGGTAACGGTCTTTGTTGTGGTAACACTTCCCAGAGGGTCATCCACAACCCCAAGAATATAGTATTTATCAGGCCGGGGCTTAAGTATCAAATCAAAATAACCCTTCCCGTCACCGGTCCTCGTCAGATACTCTCCCCGAAAGGTGATAAAGGTCTTGAACCTATCTATCCTGGAGATGGTATTTTCGATACCACTGGCCGCCTTGGTTACAGATTTATAGAGTCTTTCATCTGTAACGAGCTTCCCGATTGTCCCCTCACCTTTCTCGATCCTCTCTGCAACCTTCTGAACCGACGACATTGTCTTATCCGTCTTCTCCATTAACCTTGCTATCTTCGGCCTGTTCTCTTTCAGGAGGTTTTTGAACTCCTTTGAGGCAGCCTTCAGCTCTTTAACCATTCCCGGGGCCTCAGCGCTTAAATCTTTGAGATTGCTTATTGTATCCGTAATTTCACTGCTATTGTCTTCAACCAATTTATTGATGGAAACAGTCAGTGTATTAATTCCTTCAAGGGTTTCCTTTAATCTCCGGTCATTGGCAGTTATTGCAGTATTAAGATTTCCTGTTAATTTTGCAAGGTTAGCAGCCGTCTCCTTCAATGCCTTTTTGGTCTCTTCAGTACCGAATATATCATTTATGTTCTTTGCGAGGGTCTGAAAACTATCTGAAATACCCGCAAGCTTGTAGATCATGTCATCAATATCCACCGGCTCATGTACTCTCTGAATTATCTCGCCTTCCTTAAGCTCTGTCTGCTCCATACCCGGCTTTATCTCGAGATATTTATCACCTAAAAGGCCTGATGTCTTAATGGATGCCACAGCATCCCTGTAGAGTCTTATCTCCGGATAAATCCTGAGACTCAACTTTACCCTGTTTCTCTCAAGTGCTATCTTCTCTACTACACCGGCATCAACCCCTGCTACCTTTATCTTTGTCTTCTCCTCAAGGCCTGCAACATTCGAGAAGTAAACATACACGGTGTAGCCCTCCTTATGCAGCCATTCCTTGCCACTCACCTTGAAGGTCATATAAGAAAGCACCGACAGGACAATAAGGGCAAATATTCCTACTTTCAGCTCTGTGCTAAACCCCCTCACCTGGTAACTCCCTCAATCCTGATTGGTCCAGCGGCACTACCCGTGATAAATTGCCTCACAACAGGATCAGAGGTATCTTTAATCTCTTCAGGCGAACCAACCCCTATTATCTTTCCTTCATAAAGCATGGCTATACGGTCTGCTATCTTATATGCACTCTTCATGTCATGCGTTATTGCAACCGAGGTCACGTGAAGCCTCTCTCTGAGCTCAATGATGAGGTCATTTATTGCATCCGCCATTATAGGGTCCAGCCCCGTTGTTGGTTCATCGTAAAGTATGACCTCCGGTTCATGGGCAATAGCCCTTGCCAGTCCTACCCTCTTACGCATCCCGCCTGAGAGTTCCGACGGCATCAGGTCTTCAACACCCGAAAGGCCCACAAGCCTTAATTTTGCAGATGCAATACTTCTTGCCTCCTCCACGGATATTTTTCCATGTCTCAGCAGGGTAAAGGCAACATTCTCCCATACAGTCAGGGAATCAAACAGGGCCGCACCCTGAAAAAGCATCCCGAAATTCTTTCTCACCTCATAGAGTTCCCTTTCCCTGAGTAAAGAGATGTCCACCCCTTTTATAATCACACGGCCTCTGTCAGGTTTTAACAGACCAATTATATGCTTTATGAGAACACTTTTACCAGACCCACTGCCCCCGATAACAACCATGCTTTCGCCCGGTTCCACTTCGAGGTTCACCCCTCTCAGGACTTTTTTGTCACCAAAAGACTTATACAGGTCTTCAATCCTTATCATTACTTTAATTCATTGCTTTAACAGGCTTCCGGCCTGACCGGAAATATCCTTAACCTGCACCATGACTTCTTCATCTGAACAGCCAGGCAGAGAGGAAATAATCAGAAATAAGTATCGTCATGGAGGACAAAACAACGGCACCTGTTGTTGCCTTACCCACACCCTCAGCTCCTCCTTCAGTATAAAACCCCTTGTAACAGCTGATAAGTGAAATAGCGGCACCAAAAAAAGAGGCTTTTATAAGCCCGCTGTAAATATCGTCCAACTCCAGATAGTCCCATGTCCTGTTCCAGTATGAAACAGAGTTTGCGCCAAAGAGTCCGACACTGATAACAAAACCACCAATAATTCCCACTATATCAGTAACAATGGCAAGGGCCGGAAGCATTAAGGCTCCTGAGATGAACCTCGGGACAATAAGGTACTTCACGGGATTTGTGGCAAGGGTTTCAAGGGCATCTATCTGCTCGGTAACCCTCATGGTGCCAAGTTCAGCAGCCATGGCGGCACCTGCCCTACCGGCAACAATCAGTCCTGTAAGCACCGGACCGAGTTCCCTTGTCATGGAAAGAGCAACAACCGTGCCAACCAGTGTTTCTGCTCCAAAACGCTTAAACCCCGTATATGTCTGCAGCGACAGGACCATACCTGTGAAAACAGCCGTTATGAAGACTACAGGCAATGACCTAATCCCGACCTCAAGCATCTGTTTAAAGGTATTCCTTATCTCGTAAGGTGGGATGACAAGCTGCTTAATGGTAACGGAAAGCAGGATCAGCACACTGCCGAGTTCCCGGGCAAACCCGATTATCATTCTTCCAAGTATCTCTACTGGATTCATTTCCATTCCTCCCCGCAGAACAGGGAATAAGCATTAAGGAGTATGCAGCCCACTAATTACTCCCTGTGTAGACTCTCCGGTTCCTTAAGCCGATAGAAGTAAATACCTCATAGGCAATGGTGCCCGCCCTTGAGGCGAGTTCCTCCACAGAGATGCATTCCTTGCCCTGGGAGCCCACTATGACTACCTCATCGGACTCTTTTACACCTTCAACGTCCGTCAGATCAACCATCGTAAGGTCCATACAGACCCTTCCAATAACAGGCACCCTCTTTCCCCTTACAATAACCTCGGCATTATTGGAGGCCGCCCTGATAAGACCGTCTGCATAACCTACCGGTAGTACACCCACAAGGCTGTCCCTCGTAGTAATAAAAGTCCTTCCGTAACTTACGGACATGCCCTTCTTTATCTTTCTTACTGCAAGCAGCCGTGTCTTTATGCTCATAAGAGGTTTTACTTTAACAGAAGAGTAGGGATTGCAACCATAGAGCAGGAGACCAGGCCTGACGGCATCAAGGTATGACTCCGGTAATGTCATAATTGCAGCGCTATTTGCAATATGGCAGACCGGCTTCATGCCTTTCTCCTGAAGGTAGGCCCTGATCTCTGAAAACCTCTTAACCTGTCCCCCTGCAAGGGTCCTGTCAGCAAGGCCGGCATCGGAAAAATGACTCATCAGACCGGTTACCCTTATTCCCTCCAAAGAGGCAATTCCTGTCAACTCACGCTTGACATCTTCGGAGTTGAACCCCAACCTCCCCATCCCCGTGTCCACATTTACATGCACCTCTATTTCCCTTTTCTCTTTGACGGCAAGGGCTGAAAGCCCCACTGCAGTCTCCATACAGTTAATAACGGGGATGAGTCCGTATTTTAGTATATCTCCAGATATCTCGGGGTCAAAGAGCACAATAACCGGATTGTTTATACCTGATTTACGCAGTTCAATTG
>QIJG01000211.1 GCA_003232715.1 Nitrospirota bacterium | reverse complement strand
AGTTTTAGTAAAGCCATAATCATCGCCTGATGTAAAACTATCAAAAATACGTTTTGATGTTCTAGCGGTATTGTTTGCCAATACCATAAACACACCTGTTCCTGACTGGAATCTCTGACGCTCTAAAATCCAATCTTCAACTTGATCATGTTTATGTGAAAAATAAACACTACCTGATAATATTGCAAAGTCATCAAACATTCTTGAGCTAAAGAAAATTCCTTCTCCAGTATGATTGTCTGGGTCTGTTGTTAACTTCCCCTTTGCAAGTTCTAAAACAGAATGACGCTCATCGCTTAAGCTTAATTCACGTTGAATTTTTTTGAATATCCCCTCACCATCATCATAAATTACAATCTCTGTCGTAGTAGCAGTTTTTGTAACTTGTATATGTACTTGTGTCCCTGATGAGTGATCAATTGCATTATTCAATATTTCAGTAAATCCATAATGCCAAATATCAATTACATTATCGGGTAAATCGTTTATAAATTCGGAAATATCTCCACGCCAAACTGTATCCTCTGCTAAATTATCGTTTAAAGGGTAGATGTGCTCCCACTTTACTAGCGGGTGTAAAATGTAATGCTTATTTCTGGTTGCTCCACGTTCTAAAAGTGCATTTCGTTCAACAAGACGTTTAATGTGCTTATTTACGGCTTGTCTCGATATGCCATATGCACGAGATGTAAGGGAGACTACATCTTTCTCAACATTATCCAGTATAAATTGACGGATATTTTCACCTCTTTTCCGAACACCCACCATAAATCAACACCTTATTTGTCAACCTTAAAGAAAGCAATTGTCAACCTTATCGGATGTATTGTCAACCCTATAGGTGTTACAATATTTACCAATGCCCTAACGATTAGCTTAACATTGACCATTTTATACGCCGTTACGTTTTCAGAACAAAATTGTGAAATTTAAATGAGTACAGAAAATGAAATAGAATTTGCGTTGTGCTGGTTTGATCAAGAGCAGTGGGAGAAGCTTGCTCAAGTCGACCCTGATGGTGTTGATGATTCGTATGAAGAATGGAAAAAAGGCGCAAATAAAGCTATTTCGAATTTCATTTCAAATGGTCAAAAAGTGAGAAAAATATCAATTAAAACAGCAGATCTAGTTAAATGGTGTGAGGAAAAAGGACTATCACCAAACAGCAGCACAAGGTCTGAATACGTGGCAATGCTAGCTCAAAGAAGAAATGAGAATAAAAAAACATAACAAGGCACTAAAGTTCGTTCCGGCCTTCGGCCTCCACCGGACGCGTAAACGCGCTGATTAGCTCAACGTTATACGAAAATAAAAATTAGTAATGGTAACGTAGCTGAGCAATGTACATTGAATTGTCACTCACCTTATAAACAAAGCGGTGTTCATCGTTTATACGCCTTGACCAATAACCTGTAAGTGCATGTTTTAATGGTTCTGGTTTTCCAATTCCTTCGTAAGGTGAGCGTTGGATATCTTTTACCAGTAGGTTAATACGCTTTACTATTTTTTTATCTGTTTTTTGCCAGTATAGATAGTCATTCCAGGCGTGTTCAGAGAATATCAGTTTCACTCTGTTAAAACCTTTTCTAGTCCCTTTCCCTCCTCAAGTTGGGAAATTGATTCAACGAGTCTTTTAAGGTTTTTTGGGCTTCGTAATAAGTACGTAGTTTCTTCAAGTGACTCATAGTCTTCGAGAGAAAGCATTACAACGGCACCTTCACTTTTCCTGGTAATAATAATGGGTTCATGATCGCTACAGACTTTTTCCATAGTTTTAGCTAAAGTACTCCTAAGTGCTGTGTAACTAAGAACTCTCATGGTTGTTTACCTCATTTATGTACATGTACAAGATATTGTACAATATAATAAAACGTATAACAACACTCAATTACGTTCTGGCGAAAACTCGCCTCCACCGGACGCGTAAACGCGCTGCTTAGCTCAACGTTATAAGCTCAATATCAAGTAGCTTGAAAGTTGTAAGCCAAAAGAATACAATGTAATACATAGTATTCAATAGGAGGTGTTGTTATGGGTGTAACAAGCATTAGACTGCAACCTGAAATTGAAAGTCCACTAGAAAGCTTAGCTAAAAAGCTTGATAGAAGTAAAAATTACTTGATTAATCAAGCAATTAAAGAGTTTATTGAGCGCAAGAGTACTGATGAGAAAAGGTGGGCTGAGACAATTGAAGCAATTGCATCAGTTAAAGCCGGGAAAGTTGTTTCCGAGCGGGATGTAAATGAGTGGCTTGAAAGCTGGGGTAGTGAAAATGAGACTAAACCACCCAAAGTATGAAAATCCAATATTCGCCTGAAGCAATCGGAGACTTAATTCGCATAAGAGAGTTTATCGAAATCAAGAACCCAAATGCTGCATCACGTATTGCTAAATCCCTATTTCCGTACCTGGGTAATGAAGTTGAGCTTGCTCCAGACCCTAAAGTGATACGAGATTTGTATATCGGGAAATATATGGCCCGTTATTTATTACACTCTAATGATATTTATATCTTGCGAATTTGGCATCAAAAAGAAAGTCGCTTATAAAACGCTCAAGTGCGTTCCGGCAAAACACGCCTCCACCACCTGACGCCGCTACGTGGCGTAGCTTAGCTCAACGTTATGCCCAGTAAAAACCCAAAATTGCATACTTGTTTTAAATTATAAAAAGACCTATATTATGGTCTGTATTTAGGTTTTATTGAGAATTGGGGGTTTTACCATGAAACAAGTCCTATCTAGCTGCTCTGCAAGCATTTCAGAGCTAAAGAAGAATCCTACAGCCCTTCTAAATGAAGCCGAAGGCTCACCTATAGCTATTCTTAATCACAATATTCCTGCTGCATATCTAATACCAGCTGAAACATACGAATGGCTAATGGACAAACTAGAAGATGCAGAATTAGCCCAAATAGTGAATGCTCGAAAGCATGAAAAAGACAAAGCTATCGAAGTAAGTCTCGATGAGCTATAAAATAAAATTTCTTCCAAGCGCACTTAAAGAATGGAAAAAACTTGCGCCACCCATTCAAAAGCAGTTCAAGAAAAAACTTGAAGAGAGATCAAATATCCCAAGAAATAAATCCAGTCGATTACGCGGATTTAAAGATGTTTATAAAATTAAACTTCGGTCAGTAGGTTATCGGTTAGTTTATGAAGTAAATGATAATGAAATAGTAATATATGTAATTGCCGTAGGAAAGAGAGAGCGTGGTTTGGTATATAGTAAGGCCGAGGAAAGAAAATAGGCATAACAACACACTCACTCAAATTCGTTCCGGCCTTCGGCCTCCACCGGACGCGTAAACGCGCCGTTTTGCTCAACGTTGAGGCTTAGAATTGTGGAGGTAAAAATGAAGAGGATCTTACTACTGATGAGTGTTATGGTATTTATGGTATCAAGCAGTTACGCTCAAGGATTCACGCTAAAAAGTACTGATATTAATGGTCAGTTATCGCAAGACCAGGTTCTTTCAGGGTTTGGGTGTAAAGGAAAAAATATTTCACCAGAACTAAATTGGCAGAACCCGCCAGAAAATACCAGGAGTTATGCCATAACTGCCTATGATCCAGATGCTCCAACTGGAAGTGGGTGGTGGCACTGGGTCGTTTTTGATATTCCAAAAAATATTACAAATCTTAAAGCAGGAGCCGGTAATTTAAAAAATAATCTTTTCCCCAAAGGAAGCATACAAAGTATAAATGATTTTGGTAATGCCGGGTATGGTGGAGCATGTCCCCCTGGCGGAGATAAACCTCACCGATACATTTTTACTGTCTATGCCCTCAATGTTGAAAAACTAGGAGTAGGTGCAAAATCACCGCCTGCTATGGTTGGTTCCTTCATAAATCGACATACAATAGCAAAGGCTTCATTAATCGCATATTACTCCCGGTAAAAGTATTTTTTTAACAAAAATAGTGCAAGATGGTAGGTAGTGTGTATGAAAATAATACGAGGAGTAAGCTATGAACGAAGAATTTGATCTAGTGGTAATTGGAGCTGGTTCAGGCGGGACTAGTGTGGCACGCACATGCGCAAAAGCCGGCTGGAAAGTTGCAATAGTGGATTCTTTACCTTATGGCGGAACGTGCGCGCTTCGGGGTTGTGACCCAAAAAAAATGCTTATCGCCGTGACGGAAGGGATCGATTCATCGGAGCGGATGAAGGGCAAAGGACTGCAGAGCAATAATATGCACATAGACTGGGCGAAGATGATTGCCTTCAAACGCACTTTTACAGACAAGATGCCTACAAGAGTAGAACATGGGCTCGAAAATATAGGTGTTATAACGCTACACGGTGAAGCTCGCTTCGTTGTACAGGGTGTGCTGCAGGTAGGTAGCCGTGAATTGCACGCAAAGTACTTTCATATTGCGGCAGGTGCACGGCCAATGACATTGGGCTTCGAAGGAGAAGGTCTCCTCACTACCAGTACCGAATTTCTCGATCTCGAATCAATTCCATCGCGGGTAGTATTTGTGGGTGGTGGCTTCATAGCATTCGAATTTGCACACATTGCCAGGCGTGCAGGCGTGTCAGAGGTCATCATACTTGAGATGGGGCAGCGCCCGCTAGTTAACTTTGATTCAGACCTTGTTGAATTACAAATGGAGCGAAGCAAGGAGTTGGGAATTGATATACGCCTTGAGTCACGTGTGGAAAAGGTTATTAAGACGGATGATGAATTTCATGTTGAGTTTTCAACGACACAGGGAACGAAAAATCTTATCTGTGATCTCATCGTGCACGGTGCGGGACGAGTGCCTAATATCGATACACTTAACCTTGAGGCCATAGGTGTAGAAACTGGAAAAAGAGGAATCAAGGTCAACAAATTCATGCGCAGCACATCTAATGCCGCTATATTCTCTGCAGGAGATTGTGCGGATACGGGTGCACCTAATCTCACTCCTGTATCAGCGTATGAAGCACGGATAGCGACGAAAAACCTTCTTGCTGGTGAGGATAAATTTGCTGTTGATTACCCACCAATACCAAGTGCAGTATTTACACTGCCACCCATGGCGAGTATTGGGCTTCTAGAGGAAGACGCACATCAACAAGGCATAGAGTTTGATGTCAAATTTGGGAAGACTGGTGATTGGTACTCATCAATGCGTGTTGGAGAGCGATACTCTGCGTATAAAGTTCTTATTGAAAAAGACTCAGGTAGAATTGTAGGGGCACATTTGCTAGGCCCTGGCTCCGAGGAACAAATAAACGTTTTAAGCATAGCCATGAAGGTCGGAATGACTGCAAACCAGCTTAAAGGAGTGATTTTCGCCTATCCTAGTTATGCCTCGGATCTAGGCTACATGGTGTAGATAAAGGACTTTATAGTAGTACGATAAAATTTCCTCTAATATAAAGCTCCAGTGGGCAATACGGTTCCTTTGTCTCCACCTGATATCGCTACAGGGCGCAGCTGAGTTCAAATCCTCACAGCATCTTTTATTTGTGCGTAGAGAGAATCTGGTATATTTTTCAGGGTAATTGCAGGTATTTGATATCTCCGAAAATAACAGATACGGTATAATCACGGTATCTAGTCAAGCCTGTTTCAAGAGAAAATTGCCTAATAAACTCATCCAGCGAGGCTTTCAAAAGTGTCACATTGTTTGCAAAGAACACACAATACGTCCCCTTTGAAAGCCCCTGATGAGAGCATCAAGATCAGATCAGCATCAAAACAATCAATTTAACGAGGACAAGAAAATGGCAAATGAAGGTTATCACGAACCGATTGATGAGATTTCAAATGAAACAAGAGACATGCATAGAGCAATAGTATCGCTAATGGAAGAACTTGAAGCGGTAGATTGGTATAACCAGAGAGTTGATGCATGTAAAAATGAAGAATTAAAGGCCATCCTTGCTCATAACAGAGACGAAGAAAAGGAACACGCCGCAATGGTTCTTGAGTGGATTCGTAGACAAGACACATCTTTTGACAAAGAGTTAAAAGATTACCTGTTCACAGATAAGCCAATTGCACACAAATAAAATGTCTAACAAGGTAAATTCACCTGGATGAAAAAAAGCTAAGCTCCTTCATAGCGCTCCGCTTTTGCCACCAGTGATTTACGATGTTGTATACAAAAACAATGTATGGGGATAATTTGAGTTTTGAAAACGCTAAAGTATCTTTTTGACAGAAATTTGGAGTGGGCAGCCTCAATCAAGGAAAAAGACCCAGAGTTTTTCTCGCAATTATCCAAGCAACAGGCTCCCGATTATCTATGGATTGGCTGTTCAGATAGCCGAGTTCCTGCGAACCAAATAGTAAATTTGCCTCCTGGTGAAGTATTTGTACATCGGAATATTGCTAATGTCGTTGTTCATACAGACTTAAATTGTCTTTCTGTTATACAGTTTGCTGTCGATGTCCTCAAAGTTAAGCATATTATAATTTGTGGTCATTATGGGTGCGGCGGTATTAAGGCTGCAATGGAAAATCAAGAGCATGGCCTTATTGATAATTGGCTAAGGCATGTTAAGGATGTTATCCGTTTCAATGCCGAAAAATTTAAAAAAATTAGATTTACTCTGTGAGCTAAATGTAAGAGAACAGGTGACAAACATTTGTAACACAACTATGGTTCAAAATGCCTGGAAACAGGGGCGCGAGCTCTTCGTTCATGGATGGATTTATAATATTGAAAACGGGATTCTAAAGGATTTGGATGCTTGTATTACATCAGGCAATGTGGACAGAAAAAAAACATAGTCATACGTGGGTTTGAATATAACAATGCGTTTAATATTGACTATTTTTTACACCGTGCCGCTTCGCTATGTGCTGTATAAATAATGTCAAAGCTACTTATGTTAGCCACCTAAATTGGGCTTTATTGAAATGAAAAAACAATTACTCGCTTTCATGATTTTATCCACTTTTGTCGCAGGAAATTCCAATGCAGAAGCACCAGATTGGAATTACGACACTAAGAAAGAAATGACCGATAATTGTGTTTTAGGCATCCTTGAGCCGGCAAAAAGTGGTTTCCAGGCAAGAGCAAATAAGGAGGGGAACACTGATGCAGTCTTTCCCGAAGAAAAAATAAAACCATCCATAGTTGATTTTTGCGAAT
>QIJG01000173.1 GCA_003232715.1 Nitrospirota bacterium | reverse complement strand
AAGGTTTTTGGTGACAGGAGAGGGCATAATGTTGATGGTATTGCCTCACCGGATGCAAAAAACGGTTTTATGCCTCCGGGGTATGACAGGTCTTCCGATCCCTCCACTATTGGATTCAATGATAAAAAGCCCCTGGCTTGTGCAGGCTCCAATGGCTGTCATGGTGACAGGAATATTGAAAATCCCTTTGCTGCTATTCTGGGGGCTCATCATTCAAACGATTTTCCTGTTGACGGCAGCACCACGGCCAGGAGTTACCGGTTTCTGAAAAGAACCGCTAAAGTAAAGGGGGTTACCGGGCTGGAGGATAAGGATTGGGGCTACAGTGCTTCTTCAAAGAAACATAATGAATATACACCCTCAATCAACCGCTTCTGCGCCGATTGCCATAGTGGCCTTTACCGTAGGGATAAGATCGGCAGGGCAAGTCCCTGGTTCAGGCATCCCACAGGTATTGTCCTTCCGAAAAGAGGGGAATATCTGAAGTATAACCCCGATGTGCCGCCTCCACCCGATAAACCTGATGTAAGGATTTACAGTCTTGATGCACCTGTGGCGAGGCCGGAAGTCCCTGCCGTTTCCAGTGATGAGGTGAGACCCGGTACAGACATTGTCATGTGCCTTTCATGCCATGTGGCACACGGGAGCCCTAATGAGTTTATGCTGAGGTGGGATTATGATTCCATTGTGGCCGGAGAAGAAGGCAGCGGCGGTTGTTTAATATGTCATACGGGCAAGGGCGAATAGCAATGGGCAAAGGGCTGAGAGCAAAGGACGGGGAGCGAGGTGTTAAGTGGAAGGATTTCCATACTCTGTGTTCTGTGTTCTGTGCTCTGTGCTCTGTGCTCCTTATCCTCTCTTTTCCCTCAAACATTGATGCCAGGGTAAAGGGGAAGTGCAAGAATTGCCATAGCATGCATGCCGTTAAACCCTATCCTGTCCTGACAAAGGGTGGGTGTCTCGGCTGTCATGCTCAGGATCCTTCCGGTACCAGGAATATTATAATTATTGGGAAGACAAGGATCCCTCAGGTAATCCATCACATGGATAACGGAGACCTTGCCGGTGGAAACTTTTATTATGTATCGGATGACTTTAACCCTGATTATTCGAAGGGGCACAACGTGTTGGGGATTTCACTTCAGGAGCAACCCCCCATGGATGTACCGCCGGGCTTTATGGGAAACGTTGTAATTCCGGGAGGTACCGGGCCTGCGTACTGGCCACAGCAACAGCAGCTTACCTGTGCCGGCACGTGGGGTTGCCACGGAAACAGGACCATAGAAAACCCTTATAAGTCCATTTACGGGGCACATCACACGGATGACAGTGTGATCGACGGTTCAACTGTAGGCAGGAGTTACCGCTTTCTTTACGGGATAAAAGGCAAGGAGCATAAGAACTGGGAATATCAGGCCACCACCGATGACCATAACGGCTACAAGGGTGATACCAGTTACAGTACTATGGATACCATAAGCTACCTCTGTGGTGAATGTCATACCAGGTTTCATCCAAATCCGAATCTTGGTGGTGAGACAGCGGTTGGTGACACTGTCTGGCTCAGGCACCCTACTGACATTGCATTCAGCAGTGTACACGGTGGCTATGCAGGTTCCGAGTTCCAGGCCTATACCACCTATAGCCTGCAGGCGCCTGTTGCCTATAAGAATCCTACCGGTAGAGAGAGTATTGTGGATATGGATAGTATAATTATGTGTCCCTCATGTCACAGGGCACATGCCAGTCCCTACCAGGATATGTTGAGGTGGGACTACACCAATAGTATGTTGGACCGCGGTGATGGATGCCTTACGTGCCACACGCGAAAGGGACGATAGCTTCCAGGTACAGAAAAATGACAACCGTTCGACTTTATACGCAGACTCTACTTAATGTTAACTGAAGATAGAAGGGCTTGAAACAAAGCTTGACAGGCAGGCAGGAAAAAAGAGCTTGAAAAAAAACCTTATGTATGTTATATTGTTTTTGTCAGGTATGAAGAGTAATATCAGGTGTGTTCCCTCTTCTGCGTTTTTTGACTATTTTGGCTCAATTATTGCAACATTTCATACTAAAACAAGCTAATAATACACGGGGACGGGGAGGTGTCCGTGTCAGCTTTAAATTACAGAGGGTCGTTCAGGAGACATAGCCGGCATCTTTCTATTTCACTGGTGTTGTGCCTTGATGAGCAGACCCCGGAACAAATAAGGGAGGTAAAGTATAGATGAAAAAAGCACTGATGACAATGCTTTTAGTATCTCTGTCTGCAGTTCTTGTTTATTCTTATGCTGATGCCAAAGTATCCGGCATCTGTTCAAACTGTCACACCATGCACAATAGTCAGGATGGTTCTCCGATGACGTATGACGGTTCCGCTACTCCTAACGGGAAGTTGCTTCGGGGTGCTGTCATGCACAGAACACCTCCAGTAATATCGTCAACTCCATACCCCAGGTTTACCATTCAGACCCTACGGACCTTGCAGGAGGGAATTTTAAGTATGTTGTGAACAACGGGGACGCCTATGGTCATAATGTGCAGGGTATAGTGGCCTCGGCGGATGCCACACTCGGAGATACGCCGCCTGGATATAACAGCGCCTATGATCCCTCAACAACAGGGTTTAATACTGCCAGCCGTCTGGTCTGTGCAGGGTCTAACGGCTGCCACGGCAACAGGAATTTTTCTGATCAGTGGGCCGCGGTCAGCGGGGGACATCACGGTGATGACTCGATCCTCAAGTACGGCCCCGGTTTTACACTGACCGGGCAGGGGGCCAGCGTGGCTACCAGTTACAGGTTCCTCTACAAGATAAAGGGTGCAGAGGATAGTGACTGGCAAAATACGGTGAGTGCTACGGACCACAACGAGTATCTGGCGGAAACCTATGCCACGAGGGGTACAACGGCCTCATGGGCAAATATGCAGGGCACAATAAGTGAGCTGTGCTCTGAATGTCATTCGACGTTTCATTTGGGGGGCAGCAGCGGTATCGGTTCTGCATCACCGTGGCTCAGACACCCGACGGATGTGGTAATACCGAATTCAGGTGAGTTTGCTTCCGTATCAACTACGTATAGTGATGAGACGCCGGTTGGAAGGCCGGCTGCATCACTGACAAACGGGTTGACTGGAGCCATAGGGACTGTTACCGCCGGCACTGACAGGGTCATCTGTCTCTCCTGCCACCCCATGGTTCTCCTTATCCCGATAGTCTGAGGTTCAGCTATCAGACCCATCTGCTTTCCGGTAAAGGTTGTTTGAGGTGTCATACACAGAAAGATGCTTACTAAACATAATTGAAGTGCAGTTTTCAGGCTAACGGCTGGATTTAAAAAACATTGGGTATCTCACGATACCCATGTTTTTTATGGATGCCCTGATATTGAGAGAGGTGGCAGCAGGGGGGGGAGGTCCTAAAAACTTTATTATGTCGATGCCATATCTTATTGTATGATTGAGGTTTGATTCAGGAGGTTTATGTTCCGTATCCTTGTTATAATTATTTCCTTTGTAATGCCCTTTCTTCTCGTCCAGCGTAAGGTAGAGGCCCAGTTGCAGGATGTTCCTGTAATTCATGCATACAGCATAGTGGAAGGAGAAGAAGACAGGTTGTTTTTCCCTTCCTTTGTGTGGGTGGATCCGATTAGTAGTGAGGTTTATGTTATTGATGGAAAAAGCAGGATTATCATATATACATCGGATTTCTTCCCCCTCTTTACCCTTGATAAAAGAGACGGCATTGAATCACCACAGGGATTGACTCTGGATGCTGAAGGTAATCTTTACGTTGTTCAGTCTGCCACAAAAGATAACCCCAGACACAGAATTTCTGTTTTCAACGCATGTCTTAAGTGGGTGCGTGATATTTACCTGAAGGGTTTTGAGGGATCCGGCTCCTTTAAGCCGTATCGTCTGGCCATGGATAAAGCCGGCAATATCTATGTAGCAGGTTCCTATTTCCCAGGTGTTCTGGTTCTAAATAATCAAGGCCGTCTCCTGGAGATAATATCACCTGAAGAAGAGGGGAGAAAGGTGGAATTAAACGATGTGACCCTGGATAAGGCAGGCAGGATATATCTTGTCAGCGCGGAAATGGGTCATATATATGTCTATGATAAAAACAGGAAGTTTCTTTTTAAGTTTGGCCGGAAAGGGGGTAGCACAGGCAAGCTGAGCCGTCCGATGGCTGTCGGTGTAGATAATCGAAATGGAACTATCTATGTGGTGGATTATATGCGGCATACTGTTTCCGTGTATGACAAGGCCGGTAACTATCTATTCGAATTTGGGGGCCTTGGCCTGTCAGCGGGATGGTTTCAGTACCCCAGGGATATATCAGTTGACCCGAAAGGCAGGATACTGATTGCCGATACCTTTAATAACAGGGTGGAGGTGTATCAGCCCAAGGAATAACAGTAGGGTATAGGGTGAAATTAGGTCTGAAAAAACTAAGGTAAGGCGAAAGATCTACAGGAATTATCAGCAAATTGTGTTGATTACAGATACAACAAAAAACATTCTGTCGGAAACCGGGAGTTTATGTTCAACAATAGACGGCTTTATAAAGACACGGCAGTTTTGGCAATGAGCGCCATACTCTTAGCCCTTTGCTCGGTTCTCCTTTTAACGGGATGCCCGGCAATTAAAGGACAACAGAATATCTCAGGGCATTCCCGGGGACAGATTGACCTCTTTCTGAAGGGGGCGGATGATACTTCTGTTGACATTTTATTTGATCTGACAGCAGTTGATATTATGGCAGAGGACGGTACCTATAGAGAGATAACGAGCACCCCTCTGAATATAAAGTCTATTGCCGTGAAGGGCCGTCAGATACTTTTAGCTGAAAAAACCCTACCGGAGGGCAGATATAAAAAACTCCGGCTTGTTGTTAAACGGGCATTAATCAGGAGAAAAGGCAGGATGGCACGTTTAGCCCTGCCTTCCGGCGGGATAGAGATACCTATAAACATTACAGTATATAAAGACCAGAACACCTCATTGTTCCTGACCTGGGATGCAGATGCATCTGTTGCCGATAAATACCTCTTTAATGCTGTTAAGGGGCAGGTCCCGGAGCTCAGCAGTCTTCTTGTTTATGTTACCAATGAGGATTCGAATAATGTCTCCGTGATTAACAGACAATCAGGAGAGGTTGTAGCAACTGTAAGGGTGGGGAGGAGACCCAGAGGTATTGCTGCAGGTTTGAGGAGGGACCGGTTGAGGGTTTATGTGGCCAACTCAGGATCTAACAGTATTTCAGTGATTGATCCCACCACTAATAAAGTGGAACAGGAGATACCGATCCGGTTTGGTAGTGCCCCGGAGGGTATAGCGGTAGCCAGGGGACCCTCAGGGGAGGACCTCATCTTTGTGACCGATTATGGCTCTGATACGGTATCCGTTGTTGATGGCGCAACCTATCAGGAGATAGATAAGGTGGATGTTGGGAATGGTCCGATAGCAGTGGCGGTAGACCCGCCGGCAGAGACTGTCACGGCGTCGCGGTTTCTCAGCCTTGAGGATCTTAATATCTTAAGGAATTACCGTGAAAGATATTTTAATGTGTATGTAGTTAATAAGGATTCCAGGGATGTCTCAGTGCTGAGGATGGACTTGCAGAGACGCAGGCTTGAAGAGGTTGTCAGGTTAAGTGTGGAATGGAGCCCGGTGGCGCTCGCTATAGACTATCAGAGAGGAAAGGTCTATGTGGCTAATTATGGTTCCAACAGGCTCTCGGTCATAGATATCATAAAGGTTATTAAAGGGGATGAGAAGGGAGCTGTCAGCGATATCAGTGATGTGGGGACCTCTGTCACAGGAGTTGTTGTTGACCCGTCCTTTGACAGGCTTTATCTGTTGAGGGAGGTTCCTGGTGAAATAATGATTATCAGACCTTTTTCGGAGGATTACTATACTGCGGATACGGTAATGCCCCTGGTAATAGGGACTATACCTGTAGGAACGTCTCCGAGGTCCATAATTATGGACCCTGAGGCCAGGAATCTCTATGTAGTCAACAGGGGTTCGGATAATGTCTCGGTAGTAGATAAAACTGCAAGAGAAGTAGAAAGGGTTATCCCTGTGGGTAAAAAGCCCTATGGCATAGCAATGTTTCCGTATTAGGGATAAAAACTTCATTAACTGCACAGAGAATGCAGATGGAAAAATTAATTGAATTAAGGTGTTAAAGATTAAGTTTAGTTTTAAATTCATACTGAACGATAGTCAATGGCAAACATCAGGTCAACAATTATCGACAAATGACTATTGACTGACGACTGACGAGCTTATGCGGAAGATATTATGGAAGATTATCGGAATAGCATTACTGAGTGCCTGTCTTGGCGGTCCTGCTTTTGCCGAAGGACTCAGATTTTGGGCAGACTTGAATCATAGTACTACGAAACAGTTTGAGGATGACAAACAGATATCACTCAACAGGATATTTTATCGAAATTTATATCTGCGTCTGGATAAATCAATCACACCGATGCTTTCCTCTCAACTCTATTTACGGACAGGTCTGCTGGATTCCGACCTTACAGACCCTGCCGGTGTGACTACCACTACTTACACTAGGTCGGTTGAGCCGGCAATAGACCTTTTCCTCCGGAACTCCATCTATGACCTGAGTACAGGTTATCGCCGTCAGGAGCGGTGGTCAACTGCACACCTGAGAGACGATAGCAAGGAAACCTCTGAATATTATTATTCCCGCCTTAATATAAAACCACTGGAATTACCTTCCCTCTCCCTGCAATTCGACAGGAGGAGGGACTACGCCCACTTCCCTATTACTGAAACAGACAGAATTAATGAAACAGACAGACCGGGTACCGGATATTCCGGATATTCCGGAAGCTCCATATATCAGTACTCGCTCAGGGATTTAGACCTTTCCTATAGCCTTACTTACAGGCATATTGTGGATGAGACGCCGACGGATATACTGGCTAAATCAACCGGTGATAATTTTAACGGCCTGTACAAACTCGGGTACTCCCATTCTTTCCGGGGTGGCAAGACCAGGGTGTCTGCAGTCTATCAGGGGAACTATGTGCGGAACAATAGGCAGCAGTTCGTGACCCGGACAGGCAATGTGCTTTTCGAGCGAACGCCATTCAGAGGGCTCTATGCCATAGATACGACCATTCCCATTCACCCGGAAGTGGATATATTGAATGACAAGCCATCCCTGATTGATAAAGATTATCAAACGTCAACCGGAATCAATATCGGTAGTAACGGCCGGGAGTACAATAATATAGGCATAGAGATTGCGACATCCCCGGATAAATCTGTAGACAGGTTATACATTTATGTAGATAAAGATGTCAGTGCTGATATTAGTCTTATAAATTCGAACAACTGGAAAGCCTACCGGAGCGACTTTAATAAACCCGGGACATGGAGAGCAATAACTATCCAGAATGTGGTGGTATCTACTATATCCATATCTAATAATATATACCGGTACGAGTTAAGATTCTTTCCCGCTCAGAGTGCCAGTTATTTCAAGGTGATCAATCAGGCCAAGTCCGGCTTAAGTGATGTTATGGTAACAGAAATCGAGGCTTACGGTATGGATGTAGTCCCCGCCACAGGTAAGATTACCGATGTGACGAGGGTTTTTACTCAGGGCCTAAACCTCAGTGTAAACGTGATGCCTGTAAAAAAGTTAAGCCTTCTCTTTAATTACTATATTGACAGGACAGACCAGAACAGCGTGTCACTCCTGGACTCTATTACCGGTATTTTTGTAAATATTCTCAGTAAATCCACAGCAGGGAAGGAAGAAGGGCTGATTAGTAATATAACAAGGACCTACAGTGTTACTTCATCATGGTTAACCCACAGATTGCTTACTACTATTTTCCGTTTTCAGAGAAACGAGGCGTTTGACAATAAAGATGAGACAGATATCAGCTCCAATACTTATTCCCTCTCCTTTAACTCTACTCCTTTGCCGACACTCGATACCACCCTTGCACTAATCAGGAGTGACAGATTCAGCTTTGGTGAGAAACAGTACCTGAATAATTCATTGCTGTTAAGTGTAGGTTCGAGACTTTACAGGGACGTCAACATGATTACCGATATGGGATACACGGAGTCGAAATCCTATACAACAGGTTCTAAACTCACTTCCCGCTTTATCCGTGGCTCACTTGATGCATTTCTTACCCGGAAGCTGACGGCAAATCTCATATATGGTTTTAACCGGCAATCGTCAGACAGTACATCTTCGGATTCAAAAGAGGGTGGTACAATAATTACATACCGGCCGGGCCGGGTTATCAATCTTTCCGGAAGTTTCAGGGTTTCGGGTATTGATGACAATACAACTACTTCCGAGGGGTTTTTAATTGATTGGCTTCCCGTGCCTGTTTTTAAAGTGAATTTAAACTATCAGCATGCCCGTTCTAACCCGGACTCTTCAACTGACGACTCGTTCAGTGGCTACGGATTATGGTATATTACAAAGTTTATTGATATCCGTTTTACGTATAACTATACACAGAGTGTCAGGGAGAAAAAGACGGAAACCTATATTGTTGGTGCAAATCTGAATTGCAGATTCTGACATGTCTGAATTATAATTAAGGTCGGTTTTAGACAACGATTCCCCGAACGCTTTCGGGAAATGACGGAAACAGGTTGAGATGAGAATATGATTGATAGAGTTAAGAGAAAGAAGCAAAACAAGACGCTTCCCGGGCCTCTGCTGCTGGCCCTGTCTCTTTTGCTGATTTTCATGTGGGGCTGTGGTAGCCCGAGACAATATATCCGGCCGGATGTTGATATCCGCAGTATAAGGAAGATAGCGGTGTTGCCGCTGGAAACCCTTACCACGGATGAATATGCCGGTGAAAAAATCAGGGGGATGGTTATCTCCGAGCTCCTTACCAGGGGAGTCGATGTTATCGAGCCTGGTGAGGTAACAAGGGTACTGAGAGAATTAAAGATCAGATCCCTTGGAGGTATAACGATTGAAGACATACGGAAGATAGGGAAAAGACTGAAGGTAAAGGCAGTAATGATGGGCTCGGTTGGTGCCTTTGGGATAAGCCGGGGGATTACAGCCTCTTATCCGGAGGTATCCATCCAGCTGATGATACTTGATACGTCCTCCGGCAATATTATATGGTCTGCCTGGAACACGGCAGGTGGTCCCAGTTTCTGGACCAGACACTTTGGTACAGAGGGCACTACATTGAGTGAGACTGCCAGGGAGGTTGTAAAAGAAACCGTTGATGCATTATTTTAGATAGTGAATAATGAATTATAAAACAGGATAACCGTTTGCCATTGACTATTGAAGAGTAAAAGGAGAAACGATATGGACTTGCTGAAGAAATCTGTCTATTGCTCCTTGGCGCAGGATGTCGCAGCAGCATGCCTTCATTTCATGTCCGTCAGGATGTGGATTTCGGTTTTATAAAACGGGTGGCGGTATTGCCCTTGAACAATCTGACCAATGAGAGATTTGCCGCTGAGGCTGTAAGGCAGGTGGTTATCAGTGAACTGCTGGCCTCGGGTCTTGTTGATGTAGTGATTCCAGGAGAGGTAAAGGCCACCATTGACCGTCTGGGGATTAAGTCTGTCTCATCCCTGAACACTAAACAGATAAAGGCCTTGGGGACCGCCCTTGGTGTGCAGGCGCTTATTCTCGGCTCGGTTGAGCAGTTCGGAATGGTCAGGATGGGAAATATTTCTGCACCGAATGTGACTATTACCCTGATGATGGCAGATACAGGTTCAGGGAGTATTATATGGTCGGTTACAAGCACAGGTGTTGGGGGCGGTTTTATGGCCAGACATTTTGGTGCAAGGACAGAGACTATGAGTGAGACACTGTTGAGGGTAGTAAAAGAGGCTATCCGGACACTTGCTAAATACTGAAGATAGTCTATTAATACTATATTTTAATGATTGTTGACATGTGACAAATGACTAAAAAAAAACTGAACAACGTGGCCGTGAGACGAAACGTGCTTCGTAGCCCTAACCGGTTGGCGTCTTCCTTGCTGATCGTTATCTTCTCGCTCTTCTTTATTGCCGATGTTTGCTATGCAGTCCCACCATCCCGTGGAGAGGGGAGGGCTTTGAAGGAAAGAATAGCCCTCTTTCCTTTTGTGAATCTAAGCGAGGACAGGGATGCCCTGCGGTAGGTTTGACGTAGTGGATGAGGATAGCCTCAACAGGTTTCTGCTTAAAGAGAGAGTCAGGGCTACCGGATATATTTCAAGGGATATGGCCAGAAAGATAGAAAAGGAATTGAATGTAAAGGCTGTTTTGCTCGGTTCTGTTAACCTGTTCTCACGGGGAAAAAATCCGGAAGTTGGTTTTTCGGCCCGCCTGATTGATTCATCCAACGGCCTTATCCTGTGGGCTGATAATGCCTCTGCTACCGGAGATGATTTCACTGCAATCCTTGGTTTGGGCAGAATAAAGACCATGGATAATCTGCTCCCCAGGGTTGCGGACAGATTGCTTGCCTCTTTCACCGCCATGTCATCCCGAAAAGAGACAGGACATACGTACAGAATTGCTGTGATGCCGTTTCGGAATAACAGCGGACTCAGTGATGCAGGTATGATAGCTACTTACATGTTTTTAGTGGAACTATTTAAGAATCCGGGTTTTGAACCGGTGGAATACGGAGAAGTCAGAAGGGCGGTAGTGGATTTAAGGGTCAGGGAGAGGGGAGAATTGGATTACAAGGATATAAAAGCCATGTCAAAGTCCCTGTTGGTGGATGGCTTTTTAGTTGGGACTGTGGAGCTTTACTCTGACGGATCAAATGAGTCCTCTCCCCCTGAGGTCTCTATAAGCGCCAGAATAGTAGATGCCCGTAAAAACAGGATCTTGTGGTGTGGGAGCTGTCAAATAGGGGGTAATGACAATATAATTGTTCTTGACTGGGGAAGAATAAGATCCGTGGATAAGGTGGCTTCCAGGGTAGTCTCAAAATTAGTAACAAGGGCTGAAAAAGTATGTGGGGGAGCAGTTCCTGTTGTTTCAGGGCCGGCTTCCGAGGTGAAAAAAACAGGAGAGCCCTTGTCACGGTAACGACAGGTAATGAAAATGATTAAAAACGGAGATAGCCGGATGGCGCAAGGGCAGTCTATAGTTACCGGTCAACGGTCAGGGGTTGAGCCCGGCAGCTCTTCTGATACAGGAAAGACTGCGGATTCGATAAATGCAGGCATTTTATCCGTTGTTGCTTTTTTCCTGCTGTTTGCTTTTGTTGGTGGGTGTGTATCCCTTCGGCAAAAGTGGGAGATACCGGCAAGGGAAAAGATATTGGCAGTTGTTGATGGTGAGCCCATTACTGAAGAAGATTTGAAATATTCGCTGCAGATAGCCCATCGCAGGGAAGACCTCTCCTCTGCAGGGAAGTTGAGTCTGTCGGAGTATGTGCAGAAACTGATAGATGATATGCTGATTATTGAGGAAGCCCGCCGTATGGGCATGGAGCAGGACCCTCAGGTACAACAGGCTGTTAAGGCGTATATTCTGAGGGAGTCGGTCGTAAAGCTTTATGACGAGGAGATTTCCCGGAAGGTCTCAATATCGGATGAGGATATTCCAAGCTATTACAAGAAGAACTATGAGAAGTTTTCGCTTGGCATTATTGAGGTAAGTTCAGAAAAAGAGGCCGGTAATATAGCAGGACAATTAAAGAAAGGAGCCGACTTCAATGACCTTGCCCGGAAGTACTCTACTCATCATTCCGGGAAAAATGGAGTGGATGTTGTCCTTACACGAAGGTCCATGCCACCCTATATTGGTAAAACTATAGCCGGCCTCAGCCCCGGGGAGCTAAGTGATATTCTGAAGATACGGGATAAATATTACATAGTAAAGCTGATCAGCAGGAAAGAGGCACCTGATGAAGAACTCAAGAATGTCCGGAAAGAGATAGAGAAGGTCGTCAGAAAACAGAAGGAAAAAAAGCGTGCCGATCAATATCTGGAATATCTTCGTGAACGTGCTGCCATTAAGGTTAATAAGGAGCTGCTTTCTGCTATAAGTCAGGATAAGAGTGATGAGGAGGCATCGAATTGGTCAAAGGATAAAAGGGCGGTGGCGGATGTGAATGGTTCGGTCCTTACTGCAGGTGAGTTTGCAGCCATGGTCAAGCCTTACAAGGGGAAATCAAAGGAAAATATCCTTAATAGCTGGATTGACCGTAAGGTGGTTGACCATGAGGCACTCAGCCGGCATTACGAGACCTCCCCGGATTTGAAGAAAAAGATAGAGCGTTATGAAAACCAGTTATTAAAGCAGGCATTCATCAATAAAGCAATTATCCCAAAGATCAAAATTTCAGATAAGAGCTTGAAAGAGTACTATATGAAACACCGGGAAGATTTTGCCGAACCTGACAGGTTTAGAGTCCGGCAGATTACGGTGAAGACCATGGATGAGGCCAGGGAGCTGTTGAGCAGCCTGCAGGATGGTACGGATTTTTCATGGCTGGCTAAGAAGAAGTCGATTGATCCTGCAGGTCCGGAAGGTGGAGAGGTTGGATGGCTTACCATGCAGAAATTTCCAGGGCCTGTAAGGAAGATTGTGGCTGCATTGAAGACAGGCGGGATAAGCCCGATATTCAAGTTTGGGTCATCTTACAGAATAATCCGTCTGCAGGAAAAGCTTAAGGGCAAAGTCTTGAGGTTCGAAGAAGTAAGAGATGCTGTTTACAAGGCGTATTTTAAAGAACGGTTCAATGCCCTCCGGGATGAGTTTGTATCAAAGCTTAAGTCAGAGGCACGGATAAAAGTCTATGATGAGGCAGTAAAATCACTTGAAGAAAGGCTTGATAAATAGTTTGACACAGAATATAGTTTGTCCTTGACAAACGAAACCGGTCAGGGATAAATTATCCTGACCGGGTAAACGGGAAAAACCAGGTAGAGGTTGGCAATTGTGAGAGGAATGATAAACTCCAAAGGAAAGAATATCTTAAAAGTTATCCTTCTGTTTTTTATCTTAAGCCTCATTTATTCATGCGTTCCTGAAGATACAGCAAGAAGGAAGGGATTTGAACCAAAACCCTGTCTGGATTGTCACAAGGATAAACTGAAGGAATTTCAGAAGAAGTATGTGCATTCTCCGGTAAGTAAGCAGGACTGTGAGGCATGCCACCTTCGTCATGGAAGACTTGCTGTTAAATCCTTCAGGGAGAAGAATGAGCGAAAGCTCTGTTTTACCTGTCATCGGAAGATGGCCTCGGATATAGCTAAATTACCGCATGTGCATACTGCCCTGAAGCAGGGCAGGTGTGTCCCCTGCCATGACCCCCATGCATCTGAAAACAGGTTTTTTCTGAAAAAGACGGGCAGTGAGCAGTGCTTCACCTGTCACGACAAGGCACCTTTTATGAAGGCAAATCGCCATAAACCCCTTTCAGACGGTTGTCTTACATGTCATGCAGCCCATGGCTCCCGATACAAGGACAATCTGATAAAAGATGAAAAGGATCTCTGCCTGTCGTGTCATGACTCTACTGAGGGCAGTTTCAGGAAGGCACATGAAAATTATCCGGTTCAACAGGGTAAATGTACGGGCTGTCATAACCCTCACAGCTCAACAAATGATAAACTGCTCAGGGAATCAGTTCATGCTCCCTTAAAACTCGGGCAATGCAGTTCCTGTCATAACCCCCCGGAAGGTCCGGATCCACTTGGTGTTATTGCTAAGGATGCCAAACTATGCTATAGCTGTCATAAGAAAGAAGAGAAGGATTTTAAAACGACCTACAGGCATCCTCCCGCGGGCACGGGTAAATGCCTTGACTGTCACAGTCCACATGCCTCGGATTATCCGAAGCTTACCCTTATGGATGAAAAGGATCTTTGTTTAAAGTGTCATGCCGGTAAGCCGAAGATTGACGTGACTAACTTGCATGCACCAATAAAAAAGGAAGGCTGTACAGTCTGTCACGACCCGCATGGTTCCGGAAATCCTTTTTACCTGAATGCACCTGAAGGGCGGATATGTCTTACATGTCATTCCGGTATGAAAAAGGAGTTAAAAGAAAGATTCACGCATAAGCCGTTCTCCAGGCTTCAATGCACAAAATGCCATGATCCTCACGGCACCGATACTCCCGAGATGCTTAAGGCCGTGCGGGCTCAGTTATGTTATAGCTGTCATAAAAAGGAGGAGAAGGATTTTTTTAAGACCTATATCCATACACCTGTGAATAAAGGAGAATGTCTTTCCTGCCATAAGGCGCATGCATCTGATTACAAGAATTTGCTGAACAGTTCGCCGGATCAGCTCTGCCTCAATTGTCATGACAGTATGTTGCCGGAGGTTAAAGCAAAGGATATGCATCCGCCATTCAGGGACGGGAAATGCCTGACATGCCATGCCCCACATGCCAGTGATTA
>QIJG01000051.1 GCA_003232715.1 Nitrospirota bacterium | reverse complement strand
ACAACGGCATCGGCTCCGTCAGGGAGCATTCCCCCCGTAGGTATAACGGCAGCTTCGCCCCGGGTAAGGGAAAAGTCGGGCTTTGTCCCCATATGTACCTCGCCTGCCACTGTCAGATATGCAGGCATACTGTCTGATGCCCCAAAAGTGTCTGTAGAGTCGACGGCGTAACCATCCATTGTGGAACGGTTGAATCCGGGGAGGTCTTCAGGTGAGATTACATCTGCCGACAAGACCCTTCCATAGGCATTCTCTATGCCGGCGCTTTCAGTGGAGGGAAGCTGTAACGCTTGCTCAAGAAGGAGAGAGAGGGCCTTTTCAACTGTGACGGCTTCTTCTCTGCCAAGGAGGTCTTTCATCTGAAGGAATTACGATTTTCCGTGTCCGGGTATGTTAACATTGTAGAATCCCTTCAGGAGTTTTCCAATGCCCCGGGTCTCCATGTGGGATACAGGGTCTTTTCCGATAACATCCGAGCACTCACCCTTTGTGAGTATGTCAAGTATCCGCTCAAGTGAGTCCTTATGGAGGCCCTTTATCTTTCTGGAATTCGGCATGTCCGGTAAAAAAAGATTTTTGTCTATAAAATCATTCATTTTTTTTGGGGTGAGATAGGTAAGAAGTATCATCCCCTGATATATCCTCTTGTTGGTCCTTACGGAGAGGAAGGGGCTTTCGAGTGTTGACTCGAGGAAAGTATCGTTTCTCCTTCGTACCTTTCTGTTTATGGAAACGGCCCTGAACCAGTATTTTCTTCCCACAAGACTGTCGGACTTCAGCTCAAAGACGGTATGCCCGATATGCCTCTTTCCTGAGGTCAGTTTCTCGTGTGCTACGGTATCGGATGCAAGATGACTTATATATCCATAGACAAAGGCCTTCTGCTGTTGAGTCTCTACAGCATCCATGAGCTCAAAGGCAACATCCCAGCTATGAGAATTCCTGTTGTATGGGAGGAATTTTTTAGCAAGGATTATATCTGCCATCAGATTTCCATAGAGAAAGTCATCCTTGTAACGCCGCAGAAGCTCATATAGCCCGGCGGGAAGAATTGACGCAAGGGAAAGAATTTCGCTTCCAAGGTAGATGTGTGTAAGGGGTCCCCAGGCAAAGGCATAAGAAGGAATAAGCAAAAAAGATATGATAATTAAGAGCTTAAATATTTTCATCCATGTGCCTCTTTTTCGTACTGTTTGTATTCTAACCTAAACGGTTCTTCTTTTGCCAGAAATAAAATATTGCCGCTTGATTCGGCTTATTCCGTATTACAATCGTAACGTCTCATTTATCCTGTGCTTTTTGGTAAAATAGGAGACTACAGGCCGGAAATTTATTAACAGGCTGTAAGAGCAATGATTTTATATACTTAAGGAGGTATGTATGCCTGAGTTGAGGAAGGACCCAATTGTTGGAAGATGGGTTATAATATCGGTGGAGAGAGGGAAAAGACCCTCTGATTTTGCTTCACCATCGCAAAAAAGGAGAGTTGCAGGATTCTGTCCCTTTTGTCCCGGTAACGAATATACCACACCTGATGAGATAATGGCCTTCAGGGCCCGGGAGGACCAACGATCCGATGCAGCGGAATGGACACTCAGGGTAGTGCCTAACAAATTCCCCGCCCTGCAGATTCATGGTGAACTTGACAAGACAGGTGAGGGCCTGTTTGACAAGATGAACGGAGTAGGTGCTCATGAGGTGATTATTGAGACATCAGAGCATATGAGTTCTCTTGCCACTATGCCGCTGAAGGCTGTTGAGGATGTCCTTTGGACGTATGACCTGAGGATTAATGACCTTAAAAAAGACCCGAGATTAAAATATGTCCTTGTTTTTAAGAACGAGGGAGAGGCTGCCGGGGCGTCACTTGAACATACGCACAGCCAGTTGATAGCACTTCCGATCGTGCCCAAGATTGTCAGGGAAGAGATAACTTCATCAAGGCATTATTATGATATGAAGGAGAGGTGCATATTTTGTGATGTAGTGGATCAGGAGATCGGGGACGGCAGAAGGGTGGTTTACGAAAATGAGCATTATCTTGCCATAGCTCCCTTTGCACCGCGTGCACCTTTTGAGACCTGGATACTTCCAAAGGAGCATGAATCCGCCTTCCAGCCTCATGGAAAGAGTTTTGCCCAGCTTGCAGATATACTCCAGCGGGTACTTAAGCAACTGGACAAGCTGCTCGATGTTCCACCGTATAATTTCATGATCCATACCTCACCCTTTACAGATGAGACCAATGAATACTATCACTGGCATATTGAGATTATGCCGAAACTGACCAAGATAGCGGGGTTTGAATGGGGGTCGGGGTTTTATATGAACCCGACTCCTCCTGAGGAAGCCGCTAAATATATGAGGGAAGTTCAGTTATGAGGGTTTTGATAGCGTCGAGTGAGGCTATCCCGTATTGCAAAACCGGGGGTCTTGCAGATGTAGCCGGCGTTCTTTTCAAAGAGCTCAATGTCATGAATATTGATGCAAGGCTTATACTGCCTCTTTACGGCAATATAAGCAGGGATTTTGAGTTGACGGATACAGGGATTGAGCTGAATATTTTTCTTGACGGAAGGTTTTATTCAGGGAGGGTATACACTCACAACAGGGCTATTTTTATAGGATGTGATGAACTGTATGGAAGGGAAGGCCTTTATGGTGACAAGACGGGTGACTTTGCGGACAATGCCCTGAGGTTTTCTTACTTCTGCAGGGCAGTCCTTCAGGTATGCAAGGCAATCGACTTCAGGCCGGACATTATGCACCTTAATGACTGGCAGACCTCTCTGATTCCCCTTTATCTGAGGACGGAGTATAGCGGAGATAATTTTTTCAGGGGTACGCTGACTTTGTTGACCATTCATAATCTAGGTTATCAGGGGTTGTTTCCTCCGGAGGACCTGCCAACAACCGGTCTGGGACGGGAGGTGTTCAATCCTGATGGTATCGAGTTTTACGGGAAGCTGAATTTCCTGAAGGCCGGAATCCTTTACGCCGATATACTCAGCACCGTCAGCAGGAGATATGCTGAAGAGATTACCACACCTGAGTATGGTTTTGGACTGGGCGGGATTCTGAAGAAGAGAAGCAATGCCCTCTTCGGGATACTGAACGGGATAGACTACAGGGAGTGGTCTCCCGAGGTTGATAAGCTTATACAGAAGAGATATTCCGTAGAAGACCTCAAGGGTAAGGTCTTATGCAAGGAAAAGCTTATGAAACAATGTAGTCTCAAGTTGAAGAAGGGAGCCCCTCTGCTCTCTTTTGTCGGCAGGCTCAGTATGCAGAAAGGGGTTGAGCTGATCATTGCAGGCCTGGATAAATTAATCGGCTATGGCTGTGGTGTAATACTCCTTGGAACAGGCACAAAAGAGGCTGAGGAGAGCCTGCTGTCAATATCCCGTGAAGGGAAGGAAAACCTTTACATCAGACTGGACTTTGATGAGGTTTTTGCCCATTCGGTATATGCAGGTTCCGACATGGTGATGATGCCGTCAAGATACGAGCCATGCGGTCTGGTTCAGATGATAGCTCTCAGATACGGAACAGTCCCTGTTGCAAGGAATACAGGGGGACTTTCCGATACCATAGAGGACTCTAATGCACTTACCGATACAGGGACGGGCTTTCTCTTTGATGACTATAACCTTGCCGTCTTTCTTGAGTCGATAAAGAGGGCGCTTACACTCTATCCCTTCAGCAGGAGATGGCAGAAGCTTATGAAGAGGGGAATGAAGAAGGACTTTTCATGGAGATGGTTTGCCTCCGAATACGTTGAACTCTATAAAAAGGCCCTTAAGGGGCGGCTGAAATGAGCATAAGATTAAAACTCTCCATATTCCTGCTTGTCTTTATCCTTATTGCCTCCATGTTTGGCGGGGGCACTATGTATATCTTTAACAGGATATCGGACAACCTCGATTTACTCAAAAAGACCTCGGAGGAGTACAGGTTACATGAGGAACTGAAGATGTCCATTGTAGAGTTTTCCACTTATGTGAAGAGCTGGGCCTTTACAGGTGAGCAGAGGTATAGAAGGCTTTACAGGGGTTCCCTTTCAAAGGTTTACATGGACTTTGCCGCTCTTCAGGATTATGTCCCGGACAAAGATGAGCTGAAGGATGTAGTCTCGAATTTCGAGGAATTGAACCGGACGGCCAGAAAGATATTCTCTTACGCAAAACCGAAAGGAAATCAGGCTGTTCTTCACCTTGTCGGGCAGGTTGAAGAGACGGAACTGGATATATTGACCTCTGTGGAGGAGCTTCATACTGAATCTTTGAAAAATGTAACCATAGCAGTGAGAGATACGGAAGAATCAAAGGCGAGATTGAAGCTATATGTTGCAGTCCTTGTTTTTATAACGGTTTTTTCAGTAATTTT
>QIJG01000195.1 GCA_003232715.1 Nitrospirota bacterium | reverse complement strand
CATGAAAAAATGCTGTATGCGCTTCAGTTCCATCCGGAAGTCATGCATACAATTGAAGGCAAGAAGATATTACAGAACTTTGTTCTCAATATATGCAAATGCAGGCCCGAGTGGCAGATGTCGTCTTTTATTGACTGGGCTGTAGAAGATATAAAGAAGACTGTTGGCAACAACAGGGTAATATGTGCCCTGAGCGGAGGGGTTGACTCCTCGGTTGTAGCGGTTCTTGTACACAGGGCTGTCGGAGAAAACCTTACCTGCATATTTGTAGACAACGGGCTTCTCAGAAAGGGAGAGGTAGAGAAGGTACAGGATACGTTTGAAAGACATTTTCATATAAAGCTGATAACAGTCGACGCAAAAGAACGCTTTCTGAGATTGCTGAAGGGGGTTACAGACCCCGAAGAAAAGAGAAAGGTAATAGGGAACGAGTTCATCAGTATCTTTGAGGAAGAGGCCGGAAAGATAAGCGACGCCATGTTCCTTGCCCAGGGTACTTTATATCCGGATGTGATAGAGAGTGTTTCCTTCAAGGGGCCCTCTGCAATAATAAAATCTCATCATAATGTCGGGGGGCTGCCTGAGGTGATGAAGTTAAAACTTATTGAGCCCCTGCGCGAACTCTTCAAGGATGAGGTAAGGGAACTTGGGGAGGCACTTGGATTCCCTGAAGAGATCTGCTGGAGGCATCCTTTTCCCGGACCAGGCCTTGCAATCAGGTGCATTGGAGAGATTACAGGGGAAAGGCTCGAAATACTCAGAGATGCAGATGCCATAGTGCTTGAGGAGATAAAGAAAGCAGGGCTCTACAGGGAGATATGGCAGGCATTTGCGGTCCTTCTGCCGATCAGGAGCGTTGGGGTTATGGGAGATGAACGGACTTATGAATACGTCCTTGCAGTGAGGGCGGTAACGAGTATGGATGGAATGACGGCAGACTGGGCAAAAATACCTGATGAGGTACTCGGCAGGATATCAAACCGTATCATAAATGAGGTCAAGGGAATTAACCGTGTGGTTTATGATATAAGCTCCAAACCACCGGGCACCATTGAGTGGGAATGAGACATCAGGTTATTGTCCGGCATGAATAACAGACAACGAGTGACGGAATGGTCCTGAAAGATTACATTAAAAGCAGACAGGAACTTGTTGACTCTTATTTAAAAAAATATTTTTCCGGCAAATTCCCCCCCGAAAGGTTATACGAATCATTAACATACTCCCTTTTTGCAGGTGGAAAGAGGATAAGACCCGTCCTTGCAATAGCATCCCTTGAGGCCTGTGGAGGAAAGGCGGAGGATATTCTTCCCCAGGCTTCCGCCATAGAGCTCATTCATACTTACTCGCTTGTTCACGATGACCTTCCGGCAATGGATGACGATGCAATGAGGCGTGGAAAACCCACAAACCACAAGGTCTTTGGGGAGGCCATTGCCATACTGGCCGGGGATGCCCTTTTAACAGAGGCATTCGTCATGTTTACAGAGGGTGAACGGTTTTCTCCATATGCCGTGAAGGAGGCAATACGGATACTGGCCGACGCTGCCGGCCCCAGAGGCATGGTGGGTGGACAGGCTGAGGATATACTCTCTGAAAGAAAAGACCCTGATCCCCGGACAGTGCATTTTATTCATACTCACAAGACCGGTGCACTGATATGGGCTTCCGTCAGGATTGCACCCGTACTTGCCGAATCTCCCCGTGAGATTATTGAAAGCCTTGGTATATATGGTGAAAAAACGGGTCTTGCCTTTCAGATTGTTGATGACATTCTTGATGTTACAGGTGACGCAAACTCGCTTGGTAAAGAAACGGGTGCTGACAGTGAAAAGGGCAAGATGACCTATCCTGCCATCTACGGGATTGAAAGGTCAAAGGCGCAAGCAAACGAACTTGTTGAAGAAGCCCTTTCCGCCATTGATTTCATGGGAGACGGAGCTGCCCCCTTGAGGAGTATTGCAAAATATCTCGTGCAGAGGACCAGGTGAAATGCCGGAACAACAGAATGATGAGTGATATGCTAAAAGACATAAAAGGCCCGGACGATATCAAGGAACTTGATTTTCCCACTCTGATCGAGTTATCGAAGGAAATTAGAGAACGGATTATCGAGACTGTATCCTGCACGGGCGGACACCTCGCCTCAAGCCTCGGCGTTATTGAACTGACCATCGCCCTTCACTATGTGTTTGACTCCCCCACGGACAAGATAATCTGGGATGTCGGCCATCAGTCCTATGCACACAAACTGATTACCGGCAGGGAGGACAGGTTCTCAACACTGAGACAGTACAGGGGAATCTCGGGTTTCCCGAAAAGAGCAGAGAGTCCTCACGACCAATTTGGCACGGGACACAGCTCCACATCAATCTCCGCATCCCTTGGAATGGCGGAGGCAAGGGAGCTTAAAGGAGAGGATTTCAGTGTAGTGGCTGTAATAGGTGACGGAGCAATGACATCAGGCCTCGCTTTTGAAGGGCTGAACAATGCAGGGCATCTCGGCATACCCCTTATCGTGGTTCTCAACGACAATGAAATGTCCATATCCAGAAATGTAGGAGCACTCTCCAATTATTTTAACAGAGTACTCACAGGTGAGCTATACCAGAGATTCAAAAAAGATACCAAGGCCTTTCTTGAAGGGATTCCAAAGGTTGGTAACAGGATGTACCGCCTTGCCCACAAGCTTGAAGAGACGGTGAAGACTTTATTACTTCCGGGACATATATTTGAAGAGCTCGGCTTTAACTATATTGGACCGATAGATGGCCATAATATCGAGAACATTGTTGATACTTTTAAGAGAATCAGGCGTTCTGACAGGCCGGTTCTTGTCCATGTGATTACCACAAAAGGGAAAGGGTATGAGTTTGCAGAAAAAAACCCCTCATGGTTTCACGGTGTGGGTCCCTTTGAGCTCACGACGGGTGAACCAAAGGGCTCAGGAGGGGTTGAATCTTACAGTGATGTCTTCGGCAACAGCCTAACGGAAATTGCAAAAAAAGACGAGAGGGTTGTTGCAATTGTTGCAGCAATGACAGAGGGCACCGGTCTGGGCTACTTTGCCCGAACCTTTCCCGACAGATTCTTTGATGTTGGAATTGCAGAACCTCATGCAGTTACCTTTGCCGCAGGTCTTGCAGCCAATGGGGTTATACCTGTTGTAGCAGTATACTCGACATTCCTGCAGAGGGCTTATGATGAGATTCTTCATGATGTCTGCCTCCAGAACCTGCCTGTAGTCTTTGCCATTGACAGGGCCGGCATAGTTGGAGATGACGGCCCAACGCATCACGGGGCCTTTGATATAAGTTACCTCAGACACATACCAAACATCGTAGTTATGGCCCCGAAGGACAAGGAAGAATTCAGTGAAATGCTTGGTTTTGCCATTTCACTGAATAAACCTGTTGCTATAAGATACCCAAGGGGAAGCTGCACCGAAAAGTTTGACCATACTCAACAACCTCTGAGGCTCGGAGAGGGAGAAATTTTGATGGAGGGCAATGATCTGGCACTCCTTGCCTTCGGCAGTATGGTTTACCCTGCTTACAAGGCCGCTCAGCGTTTAAGGGCAGAGGGTGTCAGTACGATGGTAGTAAATGCACGGTTTGCAAAACCCCTTGACAACGATATACTTTTCAGAATCTCCGACAGTGTGAAGAATCTCGTCACAATAGAAGAAAACTCCGTGGCCGGAGGTTTTGGATCCTCTGTTCTTGAGACACTCAGCAGTATGGGCATACATGATATGAATGTGAGGATTATGGGCATCCCTGATATATTTGTTGAACAGGGTCCACAAACCGTTTTAAAAAAAGTGCTGGGCCTGGACGAGGATGGCATCTACGTAACGGCTTCTTCCCTGATAAAACATACAAAGTCAAGACATTGAGGGAAAGACTTGATAAACTCCTCATAAAAAAAGGGCTCGCATCCTCCAGGGAAAGGGCAAAAGCCTTGATTCTGGAGGGAAGGGTCCTTGTAAATACATTACCTGTCGACAAGGCAGGTACCCTGATTGATGAAAGGGCTGAGATTGTCCTGAGGGGAGAAGAGCTTCCTTACGCAAGCCGGGGAGGGCTGAAGCTGGAGGGCGCACTTGAGCATTTCCATATTCAGCTTGATGGCCTGGTTGTAATGGATGTGGGGGCCTCTACCGGAGGGTTCACTGACTGCATGCTCCAGAGGGGTGCAAGGAAGGTATACGCCGTTGATGTTGGATATGGACAGCTCTCCTGGAAACTGAGGAAAGACCCCAGGGTTGTGGTTCTTGAGAGGACTAACATCAGGTATCTGACAGGGGAGATGGTTCCCGAAAAAGTTGATCTTGTTACAATAGACGTCTCTTTTATATCACTCTTAAAGGTTGTCCCTAAAATACTCGAGTTTCTCAAGGAT
>QIJG01000338.1 GCA_003232715.1 Nitrospirota bacterium | reverse complement strand
GTATAATCCACATCTTCGCCACGACAGGCCCTGAGAAAAGTATCGTTCATAAAAACCTCCATAAATTAATCAGCCGCAGATTTACGCAGATCAACACAGATACACAACTTCTACAAATAAAAAACTATTCTTTTAAATCTGTGAATATCTGCGTAAATCTGCGGCTAAATCTTTATATTTATTGCTATCCCCTCATCTTTACTGGCATATAACCGCAGAAGGGCTCTTCATCAAGGTAATCTCCGGAGACTGCATACGCCCTTGCCCGGCATCCACCGCAGACGTTTATATACTCACAGGAACCGCAACGGCCTTTATAACTCCTAAAATCCCTCAGTTCCCTGAAGAGCTCGGAGTTCTCCCATATATCCCTGAAGGACTGCATGAATATATTGCCCGCGGGCAGGGGAAAGTAACTGCAGGGCAGTACATTGCCATCCACATCTATAAGGCATATAACCTGACCTGCGATGCAGCCCTTGGCACCTCCAGTTGAAAACTTGAGGGACCTCCGCTCAAATCCTCCTCCGTCCTCGCGGGCCTTCTGCCGGACAATCCTGTAGTAATGGGGTGCACAGGTCGGACGCACGAGCATCTCCGGTTCATCCTTCTCCATCCGGTAATGCCACTGAAGTATCTCTTCGTAATCTTCCTTTGAGATGAGTTCCTTCATCATCTCCCCGCCCCTTCCGGTAGGCACGATCATGAACATGTACCATGCCGTGGCACCAAGGCTTCCAGCAAGTTTGTATACATGTGGAATATCTTCCTGGTTACGTTTTGTGAAAGAGGAGTTTATTATAAACTCTATCCCGTGCCTCTTAAACAGTCCTGCAGCCCTGAGTGCGCCCTCAAAGGCACCTTGCTGCCCGCGGAAATCGTCATGCACCTCTGCAGTCGAACCATCAAGGCTCAGGGAAACGATCTTTATCCCTGCCGCCTTCATCTCTCTGCACTTCCCGTCATCTACCAGCACACCGTTTGTTGCAAGGCACATCCTGAGCCCCTTTTCCGTCCCATACCTCGCTATATCAAAAACATCTCTGCGCATGAGGGGGTCGCCACCTGAAAGCACAATAACAGGTTTGGCATAACCTGAAATGTTGTCCAGTACCTTAAAGGCAGCCTCTGTTGAGAAGTCCGGGTGCTCCTGCACAACTGCCTCCGAGGCAGAACGGCAATGGAGGCACCTGAGATTACACCTCCGTGTAATCTCCCAGGCAACCCACTTTGGTTTGAATTCCATACCCATAATTTTAAATCTCTAACCCATAGCCTTTGCTAATTTATCATTCCACAGATACTCCTCAATTGCCTCAAGGAGGGGCAAAAATGTCCTGTTGTCCTTGGCGGAGACAGCAATTGCCCTATACCTGTGGCAGAGGTTATTAATCTCTTCCCTGGGAACTCTGTCAATCTTGTTGAAGACCAGCAGCCTGTGCTTGCCGGAAAGTCCCAATTCATTCAGTAGCCTCTCAACCGACTCTATGTGTTGCTCAAACCTGTCACTCGATGCATCCACAAGGTGGATAAGGAGGTCTGCATCCTCCAGCTCTTCAAGGGTCGACCTGAATGCGGTCATAAGGTCTTTTGGAAGATCTCTTATGAACCCAACCGTATCTGTAATTATAACTTCCCGCTCCTTTGGAAACCTCAATCTCCGGCTTGCGGTGTCGAGCGTGGCAAACATCCTCTTTTCAGTAAATGTCCTGCTGTTGGTGAGGTTATTCAGCAGGGTGGACTTGCCGGCATTTGTATATCCGATAATAGAGACTATCGGAATACCTTTTTCGATCCTGCGGTGTTTTCGCTGTTTTCTTGCCCCGGAAAGTTTTTTAAGCTCCCTCTCAAGCAGGTGTATCCTGTCACGTACCCTTCGTCTGTCTATCTCGAGCTTCATCTCACCAGGTCCTCTTCCGCCAATTCCACCTGTAAGACGGCTCATGGCAGTACCCTTGCCGGAGAGTCTCGGCAACCTGTATTTTAGCTGCGCAAGCTCCACCTGCACCTTGCCGTCACGGCTGTGTGCCCTCCTGGCAAAGATGTCGAGAATGAGCTGGGAACGGTCTATAACCTTCAGTTCAGTAAGTTCCGTTATCGCCTTCATCTGTGAAGGAGAAAGGTCCTGGTCAAATATCAGAAGTGTTGCACCTTTTGTAAGGGCATCAATTATCAAGCCTTTCAGCTTACCGGTCCCCATAAGATAACGGGGATTTATCTCTTTCAATCTCTGAATGATTGAACCGAGGACCAGGAGATCGGCAGAACCTGCTAATTCACTCAGCTCTTCAATGGATTCCTCCTGCTCATATCTTGGCCTTGCTGAAGCACTTATGAGGATCGCCCTTTCCCTCAGGTCATCCTGTGATATGAGATTGCGGCGCTCCATCTCCTCTTCAATAGCACGGACGGAGGGCAGGAAATCAAACCGGAAAGAGTGAAAACTCTGCGGGGCCAGGACCTCATAGGGTTTACCCTCTCCACCAGGAAGCAGATAAGCAACATAGATCCTGTCGGGAAGCATACCCTTTATACTTATTGCAGCAATCATATCGAGCCTCAGGAGGGCAAGGTCTGTGAGGTCGTCCTGGTTGAGTGGTTCATCCTTGAGATGCGTATGGATAAGTCTCATCCCCCTCAGGGGTTTTCTGCCAAGGGGATAACCACTCAGGTCAGGGATATAAAGACCCCGTGCATCTCCAACAATGACATGTGTTACTACCCCCGACCTTGTAACAAGTATCCCTATCTGCCGCCCGATCCTCCCGGAGAGTCCGGTTATAAACCTTGCAACTTCAGGGGTAACGATCTTTTCTGAGGGGATGCGTCTTCTGTATATTCGCTCAAGGGTGTTTATATCCTGTTTCTTTAACCCTGATAAATTACCGTAAACTGTTGCTATATGCGTTCCTCCTTATTATTTCAGACTAAACCCATTCTTACCGCAGTAAATCCAAAAAAAACACCGCAGTAATTATGATTATTATATTTTAACACAAAAAAGCACTCCATCTCCCAAGGTTACCGATTAAAAAGCCCGCCAACTCCTGGGGCATCTCACCACCGCTATTTGGGGCATCTCTCCGATATACCGGGGGTCAGGATAGTACCTGCTTCAAAGCCCTTGCTATGGTCTTCCTGCTAAAGGGTTTCTGCACAAAATCTTTCACACCGCTATCAAGCAACTCCTTAATACCTGCCAGCCCCTCATGACTATAGCCGGAACAGAGAATGACATTCACAGCAGGATCTATAAACTGCAGTCTCTGGAAAACCTCTGAACCACTCATCCCCGGCATAATCATATCAAGGATGACTATCGCTATTTCCTCCTTTTTCCCCCTGAAAAGGGTAATTCCCTCCATACCATTAGCTGCCGTAATAACCGTATAACCAAGGGACTCCAGCAGATCCTTTGCAAGCTCCCTGATATTTTGATCATCATCAATCACGAGTATCATTCCGCTGCCGGCTAAGTCCTCTTCTGCAAAGCTCTCGGTATCTTTAGCCTCACCCCTGCAGACCGGGAAATACATATTGAATCTCGTCCCCCTGCCGGGCTCGGAATAAAGATTAATATAACCACCATGGTTTATAACTATTGAATGGATTATGTAAAGACCAAGCCCCGTCCCCTTCCCTGTCTCCTTGGTTGTAAAAAAAGGATCAAATACCCTGCTCTGGAGATCATTATCCATCCCCTCTCCTGTGTCGGATACAGTAAGCTTTACAAAACCATCATCCGAACCTGAAGCAATTCCGTTTGCAGCCCCGTTTTCTCTACCGACCCTGTCCGTTTCTATCCTTAATGTTCCACCATCAGGCATGGAGTCTTTTGCATTGATTGCAAGATTCATGATCACCTGCTGAATCTGCGTAGGGTCAGCTTTTATCGGTGAAATTCCGTCCTTGAGATTCAGTTCAATTTTAATCTCTTTGGGTATGCTCCTGTTTAATATGTCAAAGGTTTCTTTAATGATTGCATTGATGTCCACTACTTTTAACTCAAGTTTTTCCTTCCTTGTGATACCCAGTATCCTGCCGGCAAGGGCTGCCCCCTGCTGTGCCGATTTTTCAATAATGTCAATCCCTTTATATATCCGGTCATCCCTGCTGATCTTGTGCTTGATAACCTCGGCATAACCAAGGACAGCAGTAAGTATGTTGTTAAAGTCATGGGCAATACCTCCGGCAAGTGTACCGATTGCCTCCATTTTCTGAGCCCTGAGCAATTGCGCATACAGCTTCTTCTCCTCAGTTATATCCCGCTGAATGGAGACAAAGTTAATAGTTCTGCCGCTGTCGGAGTGGATGGGGAAAATAACAGAAGAGACAATAAATTCCTCACCGTTTTTCTTTCTGTTAATCAGTTCACCCCTCCAGGGATTCCCGGATCTTATGCTGTTGAATATATTCG
>QIJG01000002.1 GCA_003232715.1 Nitrospirota bacterium | reverse complement strand
CATGGGAAGAGATAAAGAGAGATCTGGAATCCCCACGGCCCATGGACAGGTTGCTGTGTGGTGATGTGGGCTACGGTAAGACAGAGATGGCGATGCGAGCAGCATTTAAGACGGTTTATGATGGAAAGCAGGTTGCAGTACTCGTCCCGACCACTATTCTCTGTGAGCAGCATTTCAGGAATTTTCAGGCAAGGTTTTCGGCCTTTCCATTAAAGATTGATTTCCTGAGCCGTTTTAAATCTGTCTCTGAGACAAAAAAGACTCTTGCTGCCCTGAGCCGGGGGGATGTTGATATTATAATCGGCACACATGGGCTCTTGAGCAAAAAGGTGCTTTGGTGTAACCCATAAGGAGAGGATAAAGGAACTGAAAAAAGGTGTTGATTGTCTCTCAATGAGTGCAACCCCGATTCCAAGGACCCTTGAGATGTCACTTTCGGGTATCAGGGAGATGAGTATGATTGAGACACCCCCTGAGGAGAGACTTGCGATTAAGAGTATGATTAGTACATTTAATGAATCCGTGATAAAAAAGGCGGTGCTGAGTGAGCTTGACAGGGGAGGGCAGGTCTTTTTTGTACATAACAGGGTGAAGGACATTTACGGGATGGGAGACTATCTTTTAAGGCTTGTTCCTCAGGCGAGGCTTGCCATTGCTCATGGACAGATGGCCGGTCGGGAGCTGGAGGATGTGATGCTCAGGTTTATGGATGGAGCCATAGACCTTTTACTTGCAACAGCCATAATCGGCTCGGGTATTGATATCCCATCGGCAAATACGATAATCATCAACAGGGCGGACCGGATGGGTCTTGCGGACCTCTACCAGTTGAAGGGCAGGGTTGGAAGGGGTAATCAGAGGGCTTATGCATACTTCCTTCTGCCCCCGCCTGATATGCTCACCGAAGATGCGAGGAGGAGAATTGAGGCGATAGAGGAACTGAGCTATCTGGGAGCAGGTCTCAGACTTGCCATGAAGGACCTTGAAATAAGGGGTGCCGGGAATCTCCTTGGAGCTGACCAGTCCGGACATATCCATGCCGTGGGATTTGAGATGTATATGGAGATGCTTCAGCAGGAGGTGGCAGCCCTTAAAGGCATGCCTGTGAAGGAGGTGGTTGAGCCCTCAATAGACCTTGGACTGAGTGCCTACATTCCGGAGGAATACATTAAGGATATGAGCATAAGACTCAGTATGTACCGAAGACTCAGCATCTGTCATTCAGATGAGGAAGTCAATACATTAGGTGAAGAGATGACGGACCGGTTTGGAGTACTGCCTGAGCCTGCAGTCTCCCTGGTTGATCTGATAAAACTTAAGGTTCGGGCAAGGGGACTGGGAATTGTGTCCGTGAGCTCAATGAATGGGACTGCAAAGGTCAGGTTCTCTCCCGAAACACCTGTTAAGGTTGAAGATCTACTGAACTGCGAGAATGCCTGCAGGGGAAGCTTGAGCCTCCATGAGGAAGGTTTTTCAATAAAGGGAACCTGGAGTTCAAAAGCGGAGTTGGTGAAGAGTTTAAAGGAAATTTTTGCAGTGCTGGGCTGAGATGTAACGTTCAGGAAACAGTGTTCTGTTCCTTCCTCTTCAGAAAACACTCTTCAGAAAAATCATTGTATATTTTCTTCAGTTACTGCTATAATGTAAATTAATGTTTCAATTAGCTCAACCGATATTACAGCTGAAACTACTGGTTAAAACCTTCGGTTATGAGGGTTTTAACAATCCATCGTAATTTAGTATCAACTCTTATTTTTCTGCTGGGGGAATATTTGACCAAGAGAAGACATGACAGAATACCTCTGAAACTCGCTGTTGAATATTCTATAACCGTGAAAAAACAATCTGATGTAAAGAACATACTGCTTACGGGCATCGTAAGAGATGTATCCGCAGGGGGGGTTGGGCTTGTAACAGATTACCCTTTAATACAGGGAAATATGATCAGGATAAAAAGTTCAGCTCCTGAGGTTCCGAAATATGGTGTTGTAAGATGGGTTAGCAGAGATGGAGAGTCATACAGGGTAGGATTACGGAGTTGCAGTCATTGCGGAGAATATTGAGGGGAGTTCCAATTTTATAATCTCCTGCCTGTTTCTATGTCAAACACGTGAATCTTTTCATTGGGCATTTTTAAAAAGACCCTGTCACCTACCGAGATACTCTCATCAATAGAGGCCTTTCCTTTGATTCTTGTTTCTTTCCACCTCATATCAATCCAGACGATTGAACTCTCAAGTTCAATAAGCTCAACAATTGCCTCTGTATTTGTTTTCTCTTCAGAAGAAACAGTTATATTCTCGGGCCTGATGCCAAACAAGAGGGTATCGGCATCAGGGGTTGTGCTGGCTTCAGGTTCGAAAACTCTGTTGTTGCAGCCCGCCCTCAGCGGTTTTTTTGAGAGCACATCAGCCTCGAAAAAATTCATTGACGGGCTTCCTATAAATCCGGCTACAAAGGTGTTGACCGGCTTTGTATATATCTCTAATGGTGTTGCGCACTGCTGAATCTCTCCCATCTTCAGGACGGCTATCCGTTCGGAAAGACTCATGGCCTCTGCCTGGTCATGAGTGACATATACTACCGTTGTCTTAAGTTCCCGGTGGAGTCTCTTGAGTTCCGCCCTCATCTCGATCCTCAGCCTTGCATCAAGGTTTGAGAGGGGTTCATCCATTAAAAAGACCTTTGGCTTTCTTACAATCGCCCTTCCAAGTGCCACCCTCTGCCTCTGCCCGCCTGAAAGTTCCTTTGGCTTTCTATGCAGCAGTTCCTCAAGCCCGAGGATAGCGGCCACCTTTTTTACCTCTTCCAGGATTGTTTCTTTATCTATCTTCTTCATCCTGAGTGGAAATGCGATGTTTTCGTATACCGTCATATGAGGATAGAGGGCATAGTTCTGAAAGACCATTGCCGCATCCCTCTCTTTAGGGGAAAGGTCATTTACCGTGATACTATCAAAATATATATTGCCACCGGTTACAGGTTCAAGACCTGTAATCATATTGAGTATCGTTGATTTTCCGCACCCGCTCGGTCCTAAAAATGTGAAAAACTCTCCATCGGCGATGGTGAGGTACATATCCCTGATTACTACAGTATCCTTAAATGCCTTATTTACATTCTCCAGTTTTATTTCAGCCATGGTAATTTATTCATAAGATTCCTCGGTTAGAGCCTTTTCCGCCGTCTCCCGGTCCTCTTCCTTTACCAGGATCGTGACCTCTCCCATCCGTCCTACATTTACAGGGTAGGGGCTGACCTTTGCAGACCTCAGGACAACAGGTATCCCGCCGCTTTCGAGCAGGTCCTCGATCATCTCTGCTTCAAGCGGGTCGTATGTAATGCGTAATGTGACCCATCTTTCATTCATGCCTATAGAATAACCTATACAGGCTAATTTGTAAAAGAGAATCGACAAAAGTCGGGTAGGGGCGAGGTTTCCTCGCCCTCTCTGCTTGAAGAAGAGACTGTAAAGTGCTATCATTATTTTATGAAAGAGGCGATGTTTTATGAAAAGCTGGATGAGGGAAAGGTTAAGTGTCATCTCTGCTGTCATTACTGTGTAATAAAGCCCGGTAAACGCGGTCGCTGTGCAGTCAGGGAAAACAGGGACGGTACCCTTTTCAGTCTGGTCTATGGAAAGATAATCGCCGGGCATACAGACCCGGTAGAGAAGAAACCGCTCTTTCACTTCCATCCGGGTTCAAGGTCATATTCCATAGCGACCATGGGGTGTAATTTCAGGTGCCTCCATTGTCAGAACTATGAGATATCAGAGTACCCGAAGGTCCATTCCGATATAGCAGGTGAAGATATGACGCCTGAGGATGTGGTGAATGAGGCTGAGAAGATGGGATGCAGGAGCATAGCATACACTTACACAGAGCCGACCATATTTATGGAGTTTGCCTATGATTGTGCACGTCTTGCACATGAGCGGGGTATAAAGAACGTCTTTGTAAGTAATGGTTATACCAGCCCGGAGGCTGCGCGGGAGTTCGCACCTTATCTTGATGCAAATAATATCGATCTCAAGGGAGATGACGGTTTCTATAAAAAGGTAGTGGGCGCAAGGCTGCAGCCCGTCCTGGATACCATAAAACTTATGAAACAACTGGGAATCTGGCTTGAGGTTACAACTCTTATTATTCCCACATATAACGATTCTGAAGAGTTTCTGAGATGGACGGCGGACTTTATAAAGTCTGTTGACCCTGCTATTCCCTGGCACGTAAGCCAGTTTTATCCGACGAACAAACTGCTTGACCAGCCGAGGACCCCCCTGAGTATATTGAGAAGGGCAAGGGAGATAGGGCTTGAGGCAGGGCTTAAATACGTGTATGAGGGAAATGTTCCGGGAGAGGGAGGGGAGAACACCTATTGCCCCTCCTGTGGGAAGCTTCTTATAGAGCGGTTCGGGTTTTTACTTAATGCGACAACAATGAAAAATGGACAGTGCCCTGAGTGCAACTCCTTAATCGACGGAATCGGGATGCCATAAATTTAATTACCCTCCCTTGGGGGGAAAGACAACCTCCCTTACCCCTATTGCCGGCATAGGCGATGCCGATAGCAAAAACAAAGATGAGTAAGAATAATGTTGTCAATCTGACTGTCTTCAATTGTTTTACCCCCTTTAAATAGAGTCTGTGTATAAACTACAGTCAGTAATTTGTCATTCCCGCAAGTGAAGCGAGTCCGGAATCCTTCTTAAATAACGATTCCGGACAAGCCGGAATGACAGAAAACAGCAACGATTCGACTTTATACACAGACTTTAAATAGTTTGCATCTAAATTGAGCAATTCTTTTACCTGAAAACAATTCAAGCGTTCGATGGCGCAAGTGAAACCCCAATGTCATTGCACCTGACAACCATAAAATCACTCAAGTTAGGCTACACACATTACCTGCTTGTTCCGGAAGTTTAAAATCTCAGGATAGCCCCTATGTTGCCTCTCTCCTTGAGAGAAGTTGTTTCATATGCCAGGACTTCAACCGTTGCCCCCTGTTCAACCGCCCTCTGCGTAACGAGTTCGACCAAATACTCGATAGACTCCATTTCACTGCCGCAGTAAGGGCATGATGTTATATTCTGAATCGAGAGCAGACCGCAGTTTACACACTTGAATCCTGACGCCTCGTAGTCCTTTACGAATACGAGCTTATGAATCTTGCCTTCCATTGCCGCACCTATGACGTCTTCAATGCCAAGCGCTGCCTGGTTTCCCTTCATGGCACGTGTTATCAGCTCATCAACAATCTTTTTCTCCTTCTCAGCCTCATATACGGACAGTAGAGGTTCTGCACGTTTCAGAACCTCGTCAGGCTTTAAAAACATCTCAGCCGCAAACTGCCCCTTGATCCTGTTCCTTACGGTTTCCGGTAACATATCCTTAAACATGGTTAGAGCCTCTTCAGAACCTCCGATAAAGATCAGGTCGATCTGTTCTGCTGACAGAAATGATTCAAGTTTTTTAATAACTTCTTTAAGGTGAAGCCCCACATGATAATCTATGTGACGCTGATAGTGGGGCTCGGCAAGTGCAAACCAGCCTCCTTTTTTATGTTTTCCCGGCACATCGGCGGTTTTAATCTCTCCGTATTCCACTATCTCGCCAAGGTGGACAAGAAAGATTCTTGCCTCATCCTTTTCAACAAGCAGAATGAGATGCCTTGGGTTGTTGTCGACAATATCAAGCAGTGGTTTTATATAGGGGGTATTGTCAACAATGAGGGTGTTTTTAACCGGGACTGAAAGATTATATTCCCTCCGGAAACCTTGCTCCTCAGAGCTCACCAGCGCTAAACCCTTCCTGAACTCCCTCTTGTTGGAAGTCACATAAGCACTGATTTTTTCAAGGTCTGACTTTATCTTCCTGTATACCTCCTTTTCGGTATTTTCAGAGACCTCCCTGATCATATTCTTGAGGTGCAGTACATATTCACCCTTCGGGTTTGTTAAGGGATTTACATTCAGATACAGACTGACATAATAGTTTTCGTTACCCTGAATTTCCGACAGATCCTTTAACTCTTCACGATTCAGCATTTACACCCCCTTCAAGATTTCTGAATATTTCAAATACAGATATAAACATTGCCATAACCAGGGGACCCAGCACAAGTCCTATCAGCCCGAAGACCTTAAGTCCCCCGATTACACTAAAGAAGATGACCAATGTCGGCATTCTTGTCCTGCCGCTTATTATTATCGGTTTTAATATATTATCTATACTACTTATTATGAAGGTGCCAACAAATAAAAGAATAATGGCCTTTACAAACGACTCTTTTATAAGGAGATAAATTACTACAGGCCCCCAGATGGAAAATGTCCCAATCCCGGGTATAAAGGACATAAGCCCGATAGCGGTTCCCAGGAGTATCGGGGAATTCATGCCCAGGAGCAGGAAGGTAATGCCGCCGACGGTTCCCTGTGCCACGGCCACAGCCACTCCACCGTATATGGTGGATATGACCATATCTTTCATCTGTGATTCAAGCCTGTTTCTTTGTGGCTCGGAAAAAGGCATATAATCGTGGAATTTTCTTATAAAGTCCGGGGCGTCTCTTAACATGAAGAACATTGCAAAGAGCATCAGGAAGAAATTCATGAAGACGGAGGCAATATTGGCGACCCCCTTTGTGACATTACCCAGGATGTTTTTGCCCATCCTGGAGATATTTTCCGAGATAAGGGCTGTGAGGTCGATCTTTTCTATGTTAAGGGTTGATTTTATCCTTTCCTGTACCCAGAGTGCCTGTGGACTGTTTATCCAGTCCTGCACTTTGCCGATCCCTTCCGTATTTATATAATCTGCAAAGTTACTTAACTCGTTGGCAAGGGCTATTGTCAGATAAGAGAATGGACCCAGAATGATAATAACAGTGATTGAGATGGTTATGACGGAGGCCAGCACCTTCCACTTTACAAATCTGCACAAGTATGCATAAACAGGATAAAATACGATGCTCAAGACAATGGCCCAGGCAATAGAGGATAGAAAGGGCTTCAGGATCAGGTAACAGAGGTAACCAAGGAAAGAGGTTAAGGTTACAAGTGTAAAGACATAGAACCTATTTGCCCCCATGGCTGACCCCCTTAACCGCCTTTAACTCAGGATCCGGCGTGTTTTCTTTATCAGGCAGCAATTCTGCAGGTGACTGGATGGTTTCGATCATGAGGGGCAACATTAAGGCGACGATGACCCTGATTTTGCGGACAAAACCATTTTTTGTTGTATTGTTCATGCCTTCCCTGTAACTCTCAAGTGCTCTGGCCCGGATACCGGGAAGTAGTTCCAGGGTTAATGATGCTGTTTCAAAAAATTCATTAACAGGTATCCCTATCCGTTCAAGAGGCAGAAAAAACCTCTTTAAGACTCTGAGGACTTCCTCAATAGGTGTTTTTAAGGTCAGGAGTTTAGCCCCGGCAATAAGACCTGAAACCCTTGCAGCCCTTATCAGTGCTATCCTTAAAGACTCTGCTGTTATGTCTAAAGGCCCTATTTCCATTAAAACCCTGCCGGGGTAGAAGAAAAGATTTCCCAGAAAAGTGGTGAGTAAAAAGATAGTTATCGGTATAATCCCTCCTCTCATGCCGGGAAAAAGGAGGATGACGAAACTCAATGAGAGCAGGCATAAGGCCGTTGCAGGGTTCTCCACGAGAAAGAGAGAGATGGAGAAAGCGATATACAGTAATATCTTTGATGATGCACTCAAAGTGGCCATACCCCCGGGAGTGTTTGCTTTGTGTCTTTGCGGGTTCTGCAGTGAAATATCAGTTACAATTGTGGCAGATTACCTTATTTCATTGCAAGTTTTGGTGCATCAGGGAGAGAGAGGATGTATCTGTAGATTCCTGATGCTATTGCCTCGACAGCGGTCTTTCTGAACTTCCTTACTTATGAATGCAACCTCAACAAGCACAGACGGCATCTCTGCATCTACAAGCACGTAAAAGAGTGCCTGTTTAACCCCTAAGCTTTCAATGCCGCGATAACCCCTGGTGAGTCTTTTATATAGTGAGTCCTGTATAAAATGGGCCAGCCTCAGTGATTCATCCCGTTTGGTTTCTCTTTCAAGGGACGCAAGGATTGTTCCCAGTTCGCTCCTGGCCCTCTTCATCTTCTCCAGAGAGATGGCATTTTCCCTTGCGGCAACCCTCATAGCCTCGGTATCGTTGGTCCAGTTCAGGAAATAGGTCTCAATCCCCCTGGTCCTCCTTTTAAGGCTGGCATTGGTATGAATGGAGACAAAGAGGTCTGCCTTTTTTTTGTTAGCCACAGCAGTCCGCTCGCCAAGCCCTATATAGATGTCGCTATTCCTTGTAAGGTAGACCTCAAGGTTATAACGCTCCTGAAGTATCTTCTTGAGCTTGCGGGCTATGTCGAGGGTTACGTCTTTTTCCTTTAAACCATCGGGACCTGTTGCTCCAGGGTCGCGACCCCCGTGTCCGGCGTCTATTACCACTATCTTTCTTTCCCTGTAGAAGGGATTTCTCTCTTGTCCGATGTCGACAACCAGCCTTGGTGGAGATTCAAGGGTGAAGGTCCTGTAATCGTTCAGTTTTCTAAGCTCAAGCACTACCCTGACCGTATCTTTGCTGTATCGGGCAATACGGATTTTTTTCAGAACTCCCCTCTGCAGGGTTTTAAGCGGTATTGTCTGAGGAGAGAGACTTACATCTTTGAGGTCAAAATATAGCCTGTCAGGATTTTTGAGCCGGTGAGCTGAATAAGTGGGAAGGCGGTTAAATTCAAAAACAATGCGGGTGTTTGTGCCGTTGACATTGAACCTTATATCCTTGACCTCTGCAACATTCCCGGCAATTGCATGAGCAGGGAAGGAGATAATGCAGGTCAATAAAAAGAGAATGCCTATAAATATCCCTGTCCTGAAAGGCTGCTTAGACATTTTTAGCATCCATTTAAACATTCAGAGGGCTTTTACCTCAGTGACTTCGGGAACCTCTTCCTTCAGCGTTTTTTCTACCCAGTTTTTCATGGTCAAACCTGCCATTATGCAACTGCTGCACTGTCCCTTTAGCCTTACATATACGATTGTATCCTTTATCTCTACAACCTCAATGTCGCCACCTTCTTTATTGAGGCCTTCTCTTATCCTCTTGATTGCCTTTTCGACCCTTTCAGCATCCATTCCATCCCTCTAGGACATTATAGACAATTTATTTTTATATTTCAACCCCTTTTTGGATCTTATCTGTTTTAATGGTTTAGCATATTCGTATAACATATTGAAATGAAACATTTCATGGACTACAGGGGCTCTTTATCTGAGCATATAGAAGTTTTAGTTATTTCATTGAAACTATAATATATAAAATTAGCCGCAGATTTGTGCAGATATACGCTGATTTTTAAAGAAACTTTTATTGAAGCTTTCAATGCCCCAAGTCTTTGCCGGGGCATTTCCCTTCACTAACATTCATGTTTTTTGATAGAATAGATTATTGTGGGCCAGGGAATGAATGAAAATATAAGATACAAAGGAAGGGTCTTCCATGTACAGACGGAGGAGAGGGGAAAAGAGAGACCTGTTCTTGTGTGTACCCTTTTTTACAGGGGGATGATACTGTGCGAAGAACGGTTGGAATACCAGGGTATAATAAATTCCGACCGTTTTCAGGAGCAGGTTAATCAGCTCAGTAAGGATATTCACAAGCAAATGATCGAGAATCTCAGGAAGGGGCTTTATGATGAGAAGATAGATGCCTTTCCGATGTCTGAAGGGGTACCTGAAGAGGCAACATCACTTACTGCTGATGAGGATGCCCTTGAATATCTTTTCAGAAGTTATCTGCTGCCGTCCCTGATCAGGAATCTGAAAGTGGATTTGCCGGAGCACGAGGTACTTGCCATCAGTGAGAAGATACCTTTTCTGAAAGGGTCTTCAAAAAAGGAACGGTATCTTTCACTCTGTGCCGAGATTTATTCAAGGGTCA
>QIJG01000004.1 GCA_003232715.1 Nitrospirota bacterium | reverse complement strand
AGAGGGCCCTGGGCTGCTCATGAATCTCTTTAAGCATATAGTGCTTATACCCGCCTTTATCAGCACCGGCAGCCATCGGGGGGATAAACTCAATCTCCCTCTCAATGCTATTCCCGTTGAGGTCCATGATTTTATACCCTTCCGGGCTGAGTATAACCATATCGTTATTCTCGAGAAAGATTACCCGTCCTGTCCTTGCATGAAAGGCAGGTACATCAGAGGCAAGGAAAAACTCTCCTTCACCTATACCAAGCACCAGGGGACTGTCCTTCCTGACGCCGATAATCTTCTGCGGGTCCCCGGCAGAGAGGACCAATATGGCATATGCCCCCCTGACACCCCTGAGGGCCATTATTACAGCCTCTTCAAATGAATAGTCCCTGCTGTATCTGTCTATCAGGTGACATAGCACCTCGGTATCGGTCTCCGAGGTAAACCTGTAGCCCAGATCCGTCAGCTCTTCTTTGAGATCAAGATAGTTTTCTATAATCCCGTTATGGACAAGGACTATATTGTCTGAACTGTGAGGATGGGCATTATATTCAGACGGGACACCATGAGTTGCCCACCTCGTATGCCCTATGGCCACATTCGCTACAGGCTTATCCACATAAACAATAGCCTCCAGGTCCTTGATCTTCCCCTTACACCTTCGGACCTCTATCCCCCTGTCCGTGGGGAAGGCAACACCTGCTGAATCATAGCCCCTGTATTCAAGGTGTCTCAACCCTTCAACAACGACATCAACGGCATCATCCCTGCCTATATATCCTATTATTCCACACATAGTTCGTTATTTTTTCTCCTTCCTTTTTCCGGCCCATCCCTTTATATGCCTCTCCTGAGACCTGCTGATCGCAAGGGCACCGGAGGGAACATCCTTTGTTATGGTTGACCCGGCCCCCACATAGGCCCCCTTTTCCACCCTCACAGGTGCAACAAGCTGTGTATCGCTCCCTATAAAGACATTGTCCTCTATAACCGTCCTGTGTTTTTTCACCCCGTCATAATTACATGTGATGGTGCCTGCCCCTATATTTACGTTCTTTCCCACATCCGCATCTCCAATATAGCTGAGATGCTGCGCCTTTGTGCCCTCACCTATAGTCGATGCCTTAACCTCGACAAAATTGCCGATCCTCGCATCCTTCATAATCCTCGCCCCGGGCCTCAGCCTGGCAAAGGGACCTATCATGGTGTTGCCCTGTATTTCGGCTGATTCAATAACCGACGAATCCTTTATGGTAACCCCGTCACCTATGGTACTATCCGTTATTCTTACATCAGGATAGATGACGCATCCGCTGCCGATACTCGTCTTTCCCTCAAGATAAACATTTGGATAAATATGTGTACCCTCACCTATAATCACATCCGGATGGATATAAACCGCGGTCTCATCCATAAAACTTACATCCCGCTCAAGCCAGTACCGGACGGTCTTCTCCCGCAATATCCTCTGAGCCCTCAGCAGCTCCTCCACGGTATTGATACCCATAAACTCCCTCTCATCGCCAGAGCAGTAGACTCCGCACGACAACCCCCTCAGGGAGGCAATCTCCAGGATATCCGTAAGATAATATTCACCCTTTTTGCTGTTAAGTCCTATCTTTTTCAGCAGGGACAGGGTCCGGGGCTTAAAGAGATAGATACCGCTGTTTACTTCTTTTATGGCCTTTCCCTCTTCAGTGGCATCCCTCTCCTCCCTTATCCCGAATGGACTGTCGGACCTGTCCCTTAAAATCCTTCCATACCCGGTCGGGTCCTCTGCAATAAAGGACAGAAGGCTGAGGCTCTTCCTCGCACGTCTGTGTTTTGTTATGAACTTCCTGAGTGTCACGGTACCGACGAGCGGGATATCACCATTGAGAACGAGGATATCTCCCTGAAATCCCCTGAGCGCCTTCCCTGCACTCATAAGGGCATGGGCAGTACCCAACGGCGTCTTCTGCAAGGCAAACTGAACGTCCTCTGATTTCAGCGCCCCCTTTAAAACCTTCTCATTATCTCTTCCCGCAACCACAATAACCTTTTCAGGCCCAAGCCCTGACACTGCACGCAGGACATAATGGATCATCGGGATGCCATTAAGCCTGTGCAACACCTTTGGGATGGTTGATCTCATTCTCGTCCCCTGTCCGGCAGCAAGCACCACACAGGCAAGTGCCTTTTTCATGACCTCAACCTCACTCTTACTTTAAGTGTCAGCACCCTCTTACCCCTGATAACCTTTAGAGGCACCATGGCTCCCTCTCTCCTGCCCATCATGACCTTCTTCAAATCATCCATTGAGGTCACCCTGCGTCCGTCAATATCAATTATTATGTCTCCCCCGAGATAAAAAATTATTCCGCTGATCTCAACGGGTCTGTTGCCACCCCTCATACCGGCCCTTGCGGCCGGACCTTTCGGGTCCACCCTGGAAACGAGTATACCTGTATCAACAGGGAGTCTCAAGGCAGCAGACAACTCCTTCCAGAGTGACACACCTGTTATTCCGAGCCAGGGCCGCTTCACCCGCCCATACTTGATCAGGTCTGGTATCAGGCTCTTTGCCGTATTTACCGGTATGGCAAATCCAATCCCGACATTGCCTCCGGACGGGCTGAAAATAGCGGTATTTATACCGACGACCTCTCCTGATGTATTTATCAGGGGGCCTCCTGAGTTTCCCGGATTTATTGGTGCATCAGTCTGTATAACATTCTCTATCACCCTGCCGGACTCCGTTGTCAAAGGCCGCCCCAAGGCACTGATAATCCCTGTGGTAAGGGTAGAGTTGAGTCCAAAGGGATTGCCTATGGCATAGACCCTCTGGCCGACCTGTAGTCTTTCCGAATTACCAAGCTTCAGGGGTATCAATCCCTTCAGACGGGGTATCTTGATAATGGCTATATCGTTTTCCTGATCAGCCCCGACAAACGTTGCATTGTACTTGTTTCCGTTACTCAAGGTGACTGTTATCTCTGAAGCACCCTCTATCACGTGATAGTTGGTGAGCACGTAACCTGCGGGATCAATTATGGAGCCGGTACCGGCGCCTTTACGGGGATATACTGAAAAAAAATCCCTTATCAGGGTAGTCGTGGTAATATTAACAACCGAAGGGCTTACCTCCTTGTACACCCTTATGTTAATCTTCTCCTCAGAGGTGAGGGCATAAGCGCTGGTAACCAGGGTTAACACTACGGATGCTACTAAAGTGAGCAGGAGGCACTGCCTCAATAAAATGGATTTCCAGGGCAGATGCAAAAAAAATCCTCTCTCTGGGGTAGAGTAACTCATATATAAATCTTATAGATCAGCATCTGATATTTTCAGCCTTGCCTATTATTCTTCAACATTGGCTATTACTTCATCAGGAAGGTCAAAATTTGCATAAACATTCTGTACATCATCATGGTCTTCAAGTATTTCCATGAGACTGATCATCTTCTCTGCCATGCCTCCCTCCAGGGAGACACAGGACTTTGGAAGCATGGTTATCTCAGCCACAGAAACGGGAATAGCCCGTTCTAAAAGTACATCTTTTACCTTTTTAAGGTCTTCCGGAGCTGTAATTATCTCGTAGTGCGCTTCCATAGGATCATTCTTCATATCCTCTGCACCCGCATCAATGGCAAGACTCATAAGCGTATCTTCATCAGTGGACGATTTCTCAACGAGGATATACCCCTTTTTTTCAAACATCCAGGAGACACATCCTGCCTCACCAAGACTGCCGCCATGCTTTCCCAGCGAGTGTCTTATCTCTGCCACGGTACGGTTCTTGTTATCGGTAAGCACCTCAATAAGCAGGGCCACTCCACCGGGGCCATATCCTTCGTAGACAGCCTCCTCATAAGAGGCACCCGGCAACTCACCCGTACCCTTTTGTACAGCCCTTTTTATATTATCGTGGGGCATATTTGCCTCTTTTGCCTTCTCAATTACCGTCCTCAACCTCGGGTTCATTGCGGAATCCTCACCCCCAAGCCTGGCAGCAACAGCTATCTCTTTGGCGAGCTTGGAGAAGAGCTTGCCCCTCTTGACGTCAACTACGGCTTTCTTGTGTTTTATCTGAGACCATTTGGAATGTCCTGACATCCTGCCCCCGAATATATAGTAATCCTCCTATCCACATCCATACGCCGATACGCCCTGTTGAGAAATACTATGCCTGGAAAGTTCTGCTGTATCAGGATAAGGATCAGGATAAGGATATGTTGTAGATATCCATTTACAACTGTACTGCTGTTTGTCTTTTATAATAACGGTCTGAAGCCTTTGGTGTCAATTTCACAATCGAAAGCCTCGGCCCTCAGGGCTTCCTTGCAAGCCCTTTGATGCTACTTTAACCCTAATTCTTTTTTTGCTTCTTTTAAATCAACCGTGGAGGCATTTGCTTCTTCTTGTTTTGCTTCTCTGAGAACCTTTAAATCTTCATAAT
>QIJG01000161.1 GCA_003232715.1 Nitrospirota bacterium | reverse complement strand
CAATCAGTATCTCAAAGGCCACGATGAAGAACGTCAGGGAAAACCTCTTCGGTGCCTTTTTCTACAACACCGCTCTCATTCCCGTAGCTGCGGGTATTCTTTACCCCCTATGGGGGATCACCATGAACCCCATCCTTGCAGGTGCAGCTATGGCCATGAGTTCAGTAACTGTTGTAAGTAATGCAAACAGGCTCAGATTTTTGAAGGTGACGGGGAGAGATGGATAAAACAATCGTAACAGCAGCAGGTGTTCTCACCATAGGATGGGTCATCTGGTTCTTTCTGTTTTCCAAAAAAAAGGAGTACAGGGCTGCCGTATCATCAGGTGTTCAGGAAGTAATCATAAAAGTGAAAGGAGGATACACCCCTGATTTAATAGTTGCGAAGGCGGGAAAACCCCTCAGACTGCTCTTTACGCGGGAAGAAGAGGCATCCTGTACGGAGATGGTTGTCTTCGAGGCATTTAACAAATCTGCAAAACTTCCTCCTTATGAGGAGGTAACGGTAGAGTTGTTGCCGGAGAAGCCCGGAGAGTATGACTTTTCCTGTCAGATGGGGATGATCAGGGGTAAACTCATTGTCGAAGAGTAATCAGAGGGCGCATAGCGCGTAGGAGACGGGACTCTTATTCATTATACTTTGTCTTTAATGCTTTGCTCCATGCGCTTTTTATCTTTAAAACGATTTGATTATCCTGTAATATTGTCTGAAAATAGCTTAGCTATTACGAATAATTAAATGAAGGAGGTAGTATCATGCATAGAGACCCGGTTTGTGGAAGGAAGATGAATCCCAACAAGGCCCACATTACAATTGAGCATGGGGGCAGGAAATATTATCTGTGCTGCCCTTTATGCCAGGCAGAGTTTGAAAAGAACCTTGGGAAATATGTAAAGCAGGAAAAAAATTAAGTGTGGAAGCTGAACGGGTCTGCCCCCCAACAGGAATGTGAAGGGGCAGACCGGCAGTTTCAGATATGTGGATACTTTGCTAACCCCGGCAATAAAATAGTTTGTCATGCCCGTGCACTTTCGGGGAATCCGGAACCTCGAAGGTTTTTTTAAGCGAAATCCCTCCGATATTCATGTTATAATGCTATATGCGTTTTGTTGCAGACCTGCATATTCATTCAAAACATTCGAGGGCAACCAGCAGGGAGATGTCCCCTGAGAACCTTTGGAGATGGGCACAATTAAAGGGTATCACCGTTATCGGCACAGGGGACTTTACGCATCCGGAATGGCTTGACGAATTGCAGGAAAAGCTTGAACCGGAAGGAAACGGCCTCTTCAGGCTGAAAGAGGGGTTTAAGACGGATGACGTTCCTGACTCCTGCAGGGCGGATCTCCTGTTTCTCCTCTCTGCCGAGATAAGCTGCATTTACAGTAAAAACGGCAGGACACGGAAGATACATTCCATTATATTCGTTCCTGATTTTACTGCTGCAGCACGGATAAACACTGCCCTGTCAAAGATAGGAAACCTCAATGCCGACGGAAGACCGATACTTGGGCTGGATGCAAAGAAACTCCTGAAAATCGTAATGGATGTATCTGACAATGCCATGCTCGTCCCTGCCCATGCATGGACCCCCCATTTCTCTGTCTTTGGAGCAATGTCGGGCTTTGACTCTCTGGAAGAATGCTTTGAAGAGTTGACCCCCCATATTCATGCCATAGAGACGGGGCTTTCCTCAGACCCCCGGATGAATCGGCGGCTTTCACAACTTGACGGGATAACCCTTATATCCAATTCCGATGCCCATTCACCACGGAAAATTGGCCGCGAGGCCAATATCTTTGATGCAGATCTCTCTTATAAATCCATAATGGAAGCTATCAGAACAAAAAGGGGGTTTTCAGGAACCATAGAGTTCTTTCCTGAAGAAGGAAAATATCATTATGACGGTCACAGGGTATGCAGTGTGAGTCTCTCACCTAAGGAGACAATAAAGTATAACTACCTCTGTCCGGTATGTGGTAAAAGGGTGACGGTGGGGGTAATGCACAGGGTTGAAAAGCTTGCAGACAGGGAGGACGGCTTTAGCCTGTCAGGCTCACCGGGCTTCCACTCCATCATTCCCTTGCCCGAGATTATCTCCGAGACCGTAAAGGTCGGTGTTAACAGCAAGAGAGTTAATAATGAATATCTCAGTATCCTGGAAAGCCTCGGCAATGAATTTACAATCCTTATGGAGACATCTCTGGAGGATATTGAAATGGCTGGCTCACCTCTTCTTCGGGAGGCAATCTCAAGAGTGCGCTCAGGAGATGTTTATATTGCTCCCGGTTTTGATGGTGAATACGGGAAGATAAGAATCTTTGAGAAGGTTGAGAGGGCAGAGATTAAGGGACAGAATATGCTTTTTTGATAATGTAGATTCCGGCCTATTTTTTATCACTGAAATAATCACCAAGCAATCCCCTGGAGTGTTCGTCCTCATGACAGTAAACACACAGATTTTCCCAGTTAGAACCATTTGGTGGATTATTCCCGGGATTTCCATCCTTGTGATGGACGGTCAGGAGATGCCTGTCTTTATGATCAAACTCTCTTGCACATTTGGCACAGATAAGCCCGTGAATCTTCAGTGAACGTTCTCTGTAACTGCCGGCAGGGGAGCTCTGCTCCTTTAATTCCCTGACAATATCAGCAACGGATTTATTGCTGTTTATCTTTTCAGGCCTTTGTTTTTTGTATACTTTATTTCGTTTGCTTTGCATTTCAATATATTTCCTGTCCCTGATTGCCCAGAGAACTTAGGTGGTAAGATACCCTGCCAAACCCCACTTCATGTTTTTGTTCCATATGCTCAGGATATCAGGCTTTAATCTGAATGTCAATGGTCTTGCACAACATGTCTTGCACAACATCCACTGGTAAGATATAGAAGAAGTGATCTTTATCACTTCTTCTTGAGCCTCTTTACTGCAAACAACCAGGCAGAGCTTGTGATTGTAATACTACCTACCAGACCCTTCACACAAATGGCAACCCCCCAGTTAAACCATTTGGAGAAACTCAGGTGTTTTATAAGACACCTGTTTCTTTCGTCTGATTACATTGTTACATTATCCGGAAGGGAAGTAAAGGTAAAATTCACATCCCTGATATCAGCCTGAAAGGATGTTTAATATATTTTATCGGACAGAATCGATAAACTTTAAGACTGCTTAATGATGAAGCTATGCCGGCAAGGGGACAGTAAGCGGCACACAAGCACGGCGTGCATGTTGCAAATGTTTTAACGTTATGCAATAATAGTATTAATCGGGGGGAGTGGTAGGAGGGGCAAACCTGCCGGATATTAATATCTAAGCATCCATTGTGATAAATTGATAAATATTCTCCATGGCATATATATCGTCTTTTTTTTGTTTATGTCCTTTGTTCTTATAAAAAAGACCCGCCGGGCTTCAGACTCACACCTCAAGAACATATTCTGGGCACTTACAGTTTTTGCTATTATGAAGGCCGGGACTTCCATAACTTCATACCGATGGCTCTTTGCCGACACTCCATTATATGTCTCGACCCTTGCCGGGAACTCCAGGGTTATGTTTGCCGTTATTTCCAATATATTCCTGTTTCACTTCGGTATCAGCATCCTTACTTACAAAATTGAGACAAGAATAGACTATAAGATATTCCCTGTCCTCCTCTTTATTGGGTACATGATACTTTATGTTTCGGGTTCGATCGAGTCCTCTGAGCTCGAGAAAATAAGCCGATTCAGCTTTGGTTATAACGGTGCAATTCTCGGATTTGTGGGATGTATCAACCTGTATCTCAACAAAAAGAAAAGAGGAGGAAGCCGCAGGGTGTTATATGGGCTCCTGTTGCTGGGAGTCGGCCTTATTGCGTATGCAATTACAGAAGGGATTCTCAGCTCAAGTAGTGCACCTGGAATAGGCACAAAAATCCTTGAGGTGATCACCGCAGGTATACTTGCAGCAGCATCAGTACTTGCAACAGACCTGATGAAGAAAGAAACATCAAGTAAAATAGGGTTTATCTGAATTTAATAAAAGCCCCGAATCTCTTTTTCGGCCTCTTTGAAAGAGAAGAGCTGTTTAATAAGGGGGGTCTCCTCAATAACGGGAATTCTTTCTTCAAGGGTTGGTCTGCTGTTTCTGTAAATAATCCCGGTGGGAATCTTTTCTCCCCATTCAAGGGACTTTTTAAATGCCTCTATCCTGTCAAATGGGTCATGATCGTCACCTATGCGATATACCCTCTCGCTATACCATCGGTATGTATTGATCTTATTGAAGGTCACACACGGCTGAAGTATATCAAGCAGGGCAAACCCTTTATGATTAAGGGCCTCTTTCATAAGCCCCTTCAGGAATTCCGCATCACCTGCGAATCCCCTCGCCACAAAGCTGCAATCAAGGGCAACAGCCATTGCCATGGGATTCAATGCCTCTGACAGGCTGCCAAAGGGCTGGGTCTTTGTGACTACCCCTTCCATGGTTGTTGGTGATGCCTGCCCCTTTGTCAGGCCATATACCTGATTATCATGAACAAAGAGTTTTACATTTATGTTTCTCCTGATTGCGTGCAGCAGGTGGTTGCCCCCTTCCCCATAGCAATCCCCGTCTCCGGCAACGGCAATAACAGGCATCTCATGGTTTGCAAGCCTTATTCCTGTTGCAACAGGCAGGGTCCTTCCGTGAAGGCCGTTGAAGGTATTGCACTTCATGTAGTGGGGGAGCTTGGCCGCCTGCCCAATTCCCGAGACAACAGTAAGCTGGTGCGGCTCGATTTCAAGCTCTGCAAGGGCTTCTTTGAGGGTGTTTAAAATAGGGAAATTACCGCAACCAGGACACCACGCAGGTGTCTGTCCCTCATAACTTTCCAATGTGGGCATAAAGCTCTCCTGAAAGGCCCTCCAGTGTAAAAGGCCTGCCGTCGTATTTGTTAATCCGTGCATCGAATTTGTATCCTGTCTCCGCCCTCATAAGGTGTGAAAACTGCCCGGTGGCATTGTTCTCGATACAGAGGCTGAGCTTTGTATTGCCCAGGATGCTCAGGTAATCAAATTTTTCAGTCGACGGGAACGGGTGGAGTTCGCTGAAATGAAGCATTGCAATTGCATAATCCCCTGAAAGCACGTCAACCGCCTCTTTCATCACCCCGTATGTTGAGCCCCACCCGACAATCACTATATCCGGACGGTCGCTGCCGTACAGAAGCGGTGGCTCTATCTCCTGCCTGATCAGGGGCAGCTTCTTCATCAGCCTCTTTTGGGTCATCTTTATCCTTGTTTCAGCATCTTCTATCATATGCCCTTCTTCATCATGCTCATCACTGTCCGTCACTACCAGGCGCCCTGACTCTCCCGGGACAGCCATCGGGGATATCCCGTTTTCCGTCAGTCTATGACGTTTGTAAACAGAGACACCTTCAAGTGCTTCGCTCCTCGACCTGTAGTCATTATTCCTTAAGCTGCCGGTATTCAGCCCTCTGAAAGTCCATTCGGTGTCGGCAAGATACTGGTCTGACAGGATAAATACGGGGATCTGGTACTTTTCAGCCAGGTCAAAGGCCTTGTTTGTGAGAAAAAAAGCCTGCTCCGGGGTGCCCGGTGCAAGGACAACCCTTGCAAACTCGCCATGCCCTGCATGAAGGACAAAGAGGAGGTCAGCCTGCTCGGTCCTTGTGGGCAGACCGGTTGCCGGTCCCGGTCTCTGCACCTCTGCGATTACAATCGGTGTCTCGGTCATTGCTGCAAGGGAGAGCCCTTCAACCATCAAGGCAAATCCACCGCCTGAACTGCCGGTCATTGCCCTTGTGCCGGCAAAGGAAGCGCCTAATGCCATATTTATTGCAGATATCTCGTCCTCTGCCTGCTCTATTACTATCCCATACTCTTTGGCCTTTGAGGCAAGGAATATCATAATGCCGGTTGACGGGGTCATGGGATATGCTGCATAAAACCTGCATCCACTCATAAGTGCACCAAGGCCTGTTGCCTCGTTGCCGTTAATGAGCATAAGGGGGGGAGCCCCCGGCTCGGGAACCGTAAAATCACACATGGTGCAAACTTTTACGGCATGGTCAAAACCCGCCCTTGCCGAGGCGATGTTTTTCCCGGTAATATCTTCTCCCTTTTTCCTGAACCTTTCCCGGATAATATCTTCAAGGATGGTCAGGTCCATACCGAGTATTCCCAGCACTGCACCGGTTGCCACTGTATTTGCCATAATCCTGTTGCCCCCGGCCTCAACAGCGATCTCCTCAAAGGGTATGTTTAAAAACCCGGGGGAATTAAAGACCTTTTTTATAAAGGCGGCATCATAAATAATTATTCCTTTTTCACTGAGGGTTCCTTTGTGGGTCTCTATAGTGTAGAGGTCAAGGGCAATAAGGATGTCTACCTTTTCCCTCGAAGACATGACCTCTTTATCCGAGAAGCGTATCTGGTAAAAATTATGCCCACCCCGTATGCGGGACATATAGTCCTGATGAGTAAAGACATGGAATCCTGAGCGGGAGAAGACCTTTGCAAGCACTCCGCCTATTGTCTGAAGCCCCTGACCTGCCTCTCCCCCTATCCTGATCGTGTAATCCACAAACTTTGCCCCCGCTTATACCCAGAGTTTCAGACTTTCCTTCACGGTGAGAACAACTATTTGACAGTATATCACATCTTGTTCTTTTGGGCAATAAAGATTTGATCCCAGCCGGAAGAAAAAACCGTCAACTTTCAGAAAGGGACGCAGGTATGGAATTTGAACGGGTTTAGTCATCACTTATGTCTCACCTGAATGGTGAGGCGTAATGATGACTCTGAGTCCCGGCTGGACGCTGCGAGTGAAAAGACTGTACCCTTTGTCCCTTTCCACCTCTTTATTACTGTTCATTACTGCGTGTATTCCTGAAACAACACTAACGAGAGGTGCTTACTCTACAGGCGTCACTACAGCCATAACCACGAGCCTCTCTCCTTTTGATGCCTTAAAGCCGTGCGACACCATCGGGTCGCAGAGAATAGCCGTCTTTTCATCAGCCTCAATCTCTTCGTCACCAACTGTGAAAACTCCTCTGCCCTCAACACAGTACATCATGAGTCTCAGTGGAGCCTTGTGCGGGTTTAATTCCTGCCCCGGTTCCAGACACATAAGGGCCACCCTCATCTCCGGGGTGTCAGCAAGCATCTCTCTTGAAATCTTGTCGGGATAGAACTTGATAAGTTCCTTTAAATCCAATACTTCGGCCATTTTTCCCTCCTTTTTAAAATCTGTCTGACATTAACGTGTATGGTGAGCGAATAATCCCTTCCTGATTACCTATATTACACTATATTACACCGGAACAGACAGAGAGTCCATGAGATAAATCATCCCCTGATGAAAAAAAGAGTTCCGTCGTTAAAATATGATTCAAATCATACACTTCCTGCCGGGGATAATTCTATTATATGTATATATAGCTAAAGGAGATACTTTTCAAGGAATGCAACTATGAAAGACAGACAGCCCAAATATGCTTATTTATCAAAAATGAAAGGAACAACTAAAAGTCCACCACTGGTGAGTCTTTCTGAAATTGCCTGGTCATGGATTGGGGCATTTCTTGGTATTGCTGCTGTCTCTTACGCTAATTACAACATTCTTGAAGATACAGACCTTGTAATGGTGATAGGGTCTTTCGGAGCATCTGCGGTTCTGCTATACGGTGCCATTAAAAGCCCGCTGGCTCAACCAAGGAACCTCATAGGTGGACATATAGTCTCAGCAATTATAGGGGTTACCTGTTACAAGCTTTTTCCTTCTCAAATGTGGCTGGCATCCTCTCTGGCCGTTGCCACATCCATAGCTCTTATGCATGCCACAAAAACATTACATCCGCCAGGTGGTGCGACCGCCCTAATTGCAGTAATAGGCAGCAGCAAGATTCACAGCCTGGGTTATTTATATGCGATTATACCCGTCGGACTTGGAGCATTTATCATGTTGATAGTTGCGCTCCTGGTTAACAATTTACACAAAAACCGCAGATATCCTCACTTCTGGGTCTGATGCCAGCCTGACAGGCTGGCAGGCTAACTATCCGACCGATCTGACCTATCCGACCGATTAACAGACAGGCAGCCCTTCTGAAAGTACGTCATTTGGAGTATAATAAGCGACCATGATTTCACCGGGAAAACAGCTTGATATAATAAAAAGAGGCACCGTAGAGATCATCAAGGAGGAAGAACTAATCAGGAAACTGAGAGAGGGAAGACCCCTGAGGATCAAGGCAGGTTTTGATCCTACCGCCCCGGATATACACCTTGGGCACACGGTTCTCCTTGAGAAGATGCGGCAGTTGCAGGAATTGGGGCATGAGGTAATATTCCTCATCGGGGACTTTACCGGGATGATCGGCGACCCCTCAGGCAAGTCTGAAACAAGAAAACCCCTGACAGAAAAAGAAGTCTTAAAAAACGCAGAGACTTACAGGGAGCAGGTATTTAAAATCCTGGACCCTGACAAAACACAGATAAGATTCAACAGCGAGTGGTTTTCAAAGATGAATGCCCTGGAGATTGTACGCCTCGGGGCGATGCAGACAGTGGCGAGGATGCTCGAAAGGGATGATTTTAAAAAGAGGTTTGAGTCTCAGCATGACATAACCATTCTGGAGTTTTACTATC
>QIJG01000111.1 GCA_003232715.1 Nitrospirota bacterium | reverse complement strand
TGTTTTTACGCTCCGTGATTACTTCATAGAGCTTCTCAATTATCCTTTTTTCCATACACCTCACCTTCGGAGAAGACCTTTCCGGCAACCTCCTCACCCTTTATGTTTCTGTAAAAGCAGCTCCGGTGCCCCGTATGACATGCCCCAGGACCATGCTGTATGACCTTTATTAGCAGTGTGTCGGCATCACAGTCAGGAAGTATCTCCCTGACCTCCTGCACATGACCCGAGGTCTCTCCTTTCTTCCAGTACTTTTGTCTTGAGCGGGACCAGAAGTGAGTAAACCCCGTCTCTATGGTCTTTTCCAGGGCCGTCTCATTCATGTAAGCCACCATCAGCACCTCACCTGTGTTTACATCCTGTATGATGGCAGGAATCAGCCCTTTTTCATCATATTTCAGTTCTGTCAGCATTTCACCTCCATCAGAAATTATAGGATATCACTAAGCCGGAAATCCTTCCATTTATAACCGGAAGGATGCTAATTTTCATGTTCCTTTTCTTATTATGCAACGAGACAATCTTTTTTGCTGTGAAATAACCGAGCAGCTCCTAAAAAAACATCCGAACTCCAGTGTGCATTGTCGTTTATTCTCGATAAAGCCGTTAAAGTAGCAATCCCGTATGCCAGCGGCGCAATAAGGGCCTTATCCTCGTATTCTGAGGCTACTACAGTCGCTATTGCAAATGCAGTCTGCGTATGACCTGAAGGAAAGGATAGATTAGAGGTTGAAAAACCAGGACCACTCCATTTATTGTAGGCGTCTCCATGACCTGGCCTGTGTCTATGTCCGGCAAATTTAATTATCTGTGTAAAAAATCCAGACACCACAACACTTTCCAGACTGAGAAGTGCAGTTTTTTCAGCCTTACCACTTTTAGCTATGCAGCCATAGAGATAGAATAACCCTAACGGTGGCAGCATGTATCTTCCATCACCAAAAAGCTTTGCCACCTTTGCTGTTTCATCAGAAGTCTTATTGCGATTTCTTTGCACCCAGTCATGTATATCCTGATCAAAGGTATATAATCCGATGGTCATACCCAAGATAAGAGAGGCCTTTATCCAGTCCTGATTCTCCCAATGTAACGGTGATGAGACTATGGTTTTTGTATCCAGAATATAGCTTTTCAAATATTCTTTGCCAAGGCCGATATCTTCACGGGCAGATTCGCCTTTTGGCTGACTAATCTGAGGAATATCCTCAATGCCCGGGTTCCGGACAAATAACTCTGCAGAATATGCATTATTAATTCCAGCCATCAATAAAAAAATAATAAGCCAACCAAAAAAACTCTTTTTCAAATCTTTATCTCCATTATCTATAATTTATATCCTATCTTCCTGAGAAATTCCCGTCTCTCCTCCCTGTCTTTTGCTGACTCAACTCCCTTCGGAGGGAATCCGTCAATCACTCCAAGTACACCCCTGCCTTGTCCTGTAACGGCGACAACGGCCTCAAGGGGATTGGCTGTAGCACAGAATATCCGGCAGACCTCCTGACAGTTTTTTATCTGGTTCAGGACATTAACGGGGAAGGCATCCCTCATGAGTATGCAGAATACATGGCCTGCGTCAATTGCCCGGAGGTTCTTTATGCACACCTCAGTCAGCACGGGTTCATTGCCTTCGGTGCGTATAAGACACGGTCCGGATGCCTCTGTAAAGGCAAGGCCGAATCTTGCCTGTGGCACAGAGGTCACCATAATCTCATAAAGGTCTTCAGCGGTTTTTATGAAATGCGTCTGACCAAGGATGATATTACACCCGTCGGGAATCTCAAGCCTTACTGCTGTAATTTCCATAGCCTGCCTCCGATTCAAGGGTTTAAGCCCTTATTCCTGCCGCCTCTTTCTTTCCTGCTTTTCAAAGCCCGTCAGAGTTTTGTTATGATATAATGATTTTAGTTCAAGAAGCAAGGCTGCAAGAGAGAGGAGTCCTGCCAAAAATGTTAAAGCGATTATTTCTCATACTTATGCTGAGTCTCATATTTCTCCACATGGCTGAGGCCCTGGAGATAAAGGGGCCTTATCTTGCTTTTAAGGATAGCGTCATCCGGGTATCCTTCCAGCTTGACCTTGATTCCGATTATGTAGATGAGATCCGGAAAGGAATCTCAAAGGAGGTAATCTTTTATATTGACCTCTTCCGATTATGGAAGACGTGGCCTGATGAATTCATTGTTGGCAGAAAGATTGTGAGGAAGATAAGGAGTGACCCCATGAAAAAGGAATATATAGCTACTTCTTTTAACGGCGATACCCTTATTGAAAAGAGATTCAACAGCTTTGAATCCATGATGAAGTGGGCATTGAACTTCGATGACTCCTATCTTACCAGTCTTAAGGGTATGCCCTCAGGAACGTATTTTGTGAGGACTACCGTGGAGTCACGGCTCAGGAATATACCATCCCTGTTTAGTGAGATATTCTTTTTCCTGCCTGACAGGGAATTCAAGGTCTCAAGTGATTCAGGGTTGTTCAGATGGAATGAATCCTCCCTGGAACCACTGAGATGAGTGAAGACCTTGCCATAAAGGTCCTGACATTACTTGTCTTTAATCTTGCTGTAATCGCCCTCCTTACCCTTGTCTTCTTTGTCTCCAAAACCCTTATCCGTCTTTATCTTGAAAAGAAACACAGGGTCCCGGGATATAAATTCAAGACCAGGATCGTGACCATCTTCGTTACCCTTACGCTGATACCGTCGATTTTGCTGTTTGTAATAGCCAGCGGACTGATAACAGCCTATGTCGACAGATGGCTCAACCCCCGGTTAAAGGTGCCGTTTGAGAATGCCCTGTCAATTGCATCTATCTTTTATGACAGTGAGAAAGAAGATGTCCTTTCAGAGGCAAAGGAGGTTTTATCAGGACATAGCCCCTCAGAGGGTTTTGATGTGGAGAGACTCTATGCCATGCCTGAAAATCCTACCGAGACTCTCAGAAAGGCTTTTGAGGGCAAGGAAGGGACAGAGGTTATCTCAACTCCTTATGGAGATATTATCAGGGCTGTGGTACCTTTGAGGGAGAGGGGAAAGCTGAAGGGGGTTATTGTGGTGGAAAGGGTCCTTTCCCCTAAGATCGTCCGGCAGGCGGAAAAGGTCAGGTCAGCATATGAGGATTATGTCGCCCTTGAAAAATGGCGTACACCTATAAAAGCCAATTACATACTTGCCTTTGGTTTCTTCACGGTCCTGATTGTCTTTATGACCATGTGGGTTTCTCTCAGAATTTCAAGGGGAATTACCGAGCCGATTCAGCGTCTTGCCCAGGCAACAGAGGCTATAGCAGGGGGTGACCTGGACATCTCTATTGATCTCAAAAGGGATGACGAGATCGGTCTTCTGGTGGACTCTTTTAACAGGATGGTCAGAGAACTCAGGGAGAGCAAGGATTCCCTTCAGAAGGCCTACATCGAGTCTGACAGAAGAAGGGTATGTATGGAGAGCATAATCGAGAATATAGACTCGGGAGTTATATCTCTGGATGAAAAAAGAAAGGTTCTGACCGTCAATACCGCAACCATGAGGATATTAAATATCAAGCCACAGGATGTTATAGGCAAAGAGTATCCTGTTCTTCTGAACCATATTGAATCAGAAGAGCTGAAGGATTTTATAACGGGTATACGGCTGAGGGATTTTACGAGTACGAGCAGACAGCTTAAGGTAAATGTCTCCGGGAAGCTCCTTACCCTCAGGATATTTATTACCCAGCTCCACGATCCTGTTGGCACCCCCACCGGGCTTCTTGTTGTTTTTGAAGACCTCACAGGGATTGTAAAGGCCCAGCAGGCCCTTGTCTGGCAGGAGGTGGCGAGGAGGATGGCCCATGAGATAAAGAATCCCCTTACGCCGATAAAGCTCTCCACTGAAAGGATGTTAAGAAAATGGAAACAGGGTGTGGGAGATTTCGGCAGGGTAATTGAACAATCCGCCCAGACCATTATAAGAGAAGTGGAGAGTCTTCAGAAGATGGTGGACGAGTTTGCAAGGCTCGGCAGAATGCCGCGTATAAACAAAAACCATGTTGACCTGAGGGGCCTCCTTGATGAGGTTGTCTCTCTTTATAAGGGATACGGACGTAAGATAACCCTGCACTTTGGTGAAGATATACCCCCTGTGTGGTTGGACAGGGAACAATTCAGGCGTGCGCTTATCAATCTCTTTGACAATGCAGTAAAGGCTACCGGAGACGGGGAGACTATAGAGGTAAGGATGGATTCAGATAAAACCCGCGACGTGTTTAAAATAGAAATCGCTGATAGAGGTGTGGGGATCAGGGATGAGGACAAGGAAAAACTCTTTTTGCCCTATTTCTCAACCAGCAAGGAAGGCACGGGCCTTGGCCTTGCAATAGTTCACAGGATTATCACCGAACATGGTGGTATAATAAGAGTCGCCGACAATGAACCAAAAGGTACGGTATTTACGATTGAGCTGCCATGCTCAGGAAACGAAAGTTAGCGGGTTGAAATGCAGGTTAAGTTCAGGCAGCCCGGGGGTGAGGTACTAAAGTATGGCTTATTCGGTATTGATAGTTGATGATGAGGCAGGAATAAGAGAAAGCCTGCGGGAGATATTTGAGGACGAGGGCTATGAGGTCTTTACTGCCGAGGCAGGAGAGGAGGCCATTCAGATGACGGACTCCATGCCTGTTGATCTCGTCTTTCTCGATATCTGGCTTCCCGACCGTGACGGCATGGAGGTCCTGGAGGATATAAAGACAAAGAGGGAGCGTCTCCCTGTTGTCATGATCTCAGGTCACGGGACCGTGGAGATAGCAGTAAAGGCTACAAAAATAGGGGCTTACGACTTTCTTGAAAAGCCCCTCTCCCTTGAGAGGGTGCTTATTACCGCTCAAAGGGCCCTTGAGCGCGGGACTATTGAGCGGGAATACCAGGTCCTTGGCAGCTTGTTGGTGACTCCCCGGCAATAAAGACCCTCCGCCGGCAGATCGATATGGTGGCTTCAAGCTCAAGCAGGGTCCTTATCATGGGGGAGAGCGGCAGTGGCAAGGAACTCGTTGCCCGCCTTATACATGAAAAGAGTCCGCGGGCCCATAGGTCCTTTGTTGAGGTGAACTGTGCCGCCATACCGGCAGAGCTTATAGAGAGTGAACTCTTCGGCCATGAGAAGGGCTCCTTTACAGGTGCGTATGAGAGAAAGAAGGGGAAGTTCGAACTCGCAGACGGGGGCACCCTTTTTCTTGACGAGGTCGGGGATATGTCCCTGCAGACACAGGCAAAGGTTTTGAGGATAATTGAGACTCAGGAGTTTCAGAGGGTCGGCGGGAACAAAAATATCAGCGTGGATGTCAGAATTGTGTCTGCAACAAACAAGGACTTCAATGAAGAGGTGGCAAATGGAAACTTCAGGGAAGATCTTTTTTTCAGACTGAACGTCATTCCCCTTAATGTTCCTCCCCTGAGGGAAAGGAAGGAGGATATTCCCATTCTTGTCGAGTATTTCCTTCAGAGTATTGCGCGGGAGTATGGGAGACCGGTAAAGAAGATAACCCGCAGGGCCCTTGACCTTTTTATAGGCTATAACTGGCCCGGCAATGTCAGGGAACTGCGCAACTCGATTGAGCGCTTAATTATCATGACACCATCACAGACAATTACGGAAAGGAATGTCACCTTTTTTAACCTCAGGCCCCATGACTACTTTTCTTTTAAGGCATTGAGAGAGGCACGTGATACCTTTGAACGCGATTTTATCCTGAAAAAATTACAGGAGAACAACTGGAACATATCCAGGACGGCAGAGGTGTTGCAGATTGAAAGGAGTAATCTCCACAGAAAGATAAAGGCCTTCGGTCTTTCACAGTAGCAGACTACGGGATTACCGATAACAGGATGGAAAGGGGCTATTGGTCAAGCTCCTGTAGTTATGCTATAATTACAGGCAGTCCCTGATTTGAGGGCATTAGAGCGCGAAATCATTGATGGAGAGGTGCCCGAGTGGTTGAAGGGGCACGACTGGAAATCGTGTGTAGGTTTACCCCTACCGAGGGTTCGAATCCCTCCCTCTCCGCCAGATAATAATATTAATTTGGCCGCAGATTAAAGTCCTGTTTCCTGAATGCAGTCGGGCAGCAGCCCTGCGCACGGGAAGAATGTGAAGTCCGCCAGGTCCGGAAGGAAGCAACGGTAAGCAGCTCAACCCGGTGCCGCAGTAAGTTGTTGCCTGGCTGCATTGAGAAGACAGGCTTACAATATCAATCTCAAATGTATAACCAATAATCTATTATGAGCTACATTGTCCTTGCAAGAAAGTGGAGACCTGATACTTTTGACGGGCTTGTCGGTCAGAAGACCATAAGCACTATACTCAGAAACGCCATTTCTCAGGAAAGGATTGCACATGCCTATCTCTTTTCCGGTCCGAGGGGGGTGGGTAAGACCTCTGCTGCGAGGATACTTGCAAAGGCACTCAACTGTGCGGAAGGCCCGACCCCGCAGCCATGTGGGAAATGCGAATTCTGCACGTCTGTTTCTAACGGTCATGCCGTTGACGTCATGGAGATCGACGGGGCGTCCAACAACAGTGTAGAGGATGTAAGAGACCTCAGGGAGAGGGTCAAGTATGCCCCATCCGCCGGGAGATACAAGATCTACATTATCGATGAGGTCCACATGCTCAGTCAGTCGGCTTTTAATGCGCTTTTAAAAACCCTTGAAGAGCCGCCCCCTCATATTGTCTTTGTGCTGGCTACCACTGCTTCACAGAAGATCCCCGTTACTGTACTGTCGCGGTGCCAGCATCTCTCCTTCAGGAGGGTGCCGTTTGCAGATATGAAAGAACATATAAGGCATATCACATCAGAGGAGGGAATAGGGATATCCGGGCAGGCGGTAGATATGATTGTCAGGGCGGCAGATGGAAGTATGAGGGACGCCCTCACCCTTCTTGATCAGCTGTCAGCCTTTTCAGCACAGATAACGGACACTGATGTCAGGGACCTTCTGGGCGTAACGGATGTTGACAGGATTATAAAGATGACGGATGCCCTCCTGAGGGGTGACCGTAAGGAGATTCTTTCTCTGGTTAACAGGCTTTACGATTCAGGTACGGATTTCAGGGCATTTACAAGGGAGTTCCTGCAGTTCATCCGGACATTGTTTATATCAAAAATCACCTCCTCTGCAGACGATGCCGGCCTTGACGCCGGCCTTTCGGATATTGAAAAGGATTTTATAGAGAAGACACTCCCTTCCGTGACTGAAGAAGAACTGACCCTGCTGCTGTCTGAGGCAATAAAGATAGAGACGGATATAAGGAATGCCTTTTCCCCGAGGATTGCCCTTGAGGTTGGGCTCATTAAGGCATCGCTGCTGAGTTCGCTGAGGCCTGTAGGAGATATAATAAAGCGCATCCAGGGGCTTGAGGTGACATCACGCCCAGCC
>QIJG01000137.1 GCA_003232715.1 Nitrospirota bacterium | reverse complement strand
ATTGTCCCTGTTAATAACGCCGATAGCAACAGAGCTGCCTGAAAAATTCAATTCCATCAGCTGGACCCTGAAGAACAAGGACACCATAGGCATTGCCAACGTAACGGGAGCAATGGTCTTTCAGTCAACAATCCCCATTTCAATCGGATTACTCTTTACCGACTGGTCTCTGGGAAGCACGGAGATGCTGAATATCATCTTTGCCGTCATGATGGCCGGAATAATCCTGGGTTTTGTCTCAATTAAAAAGGAACTACCCGGCTGGCTGCTCCTTATGGGAGGGGTATTTTATCTGTTGTATATTGCAAGGATTTTTATTTATTAGCAGGCTAAAGTTTCATGTCTCTTAATGTCATGAGGAGAGATCAGAACTGTCTTAAAAACCTAAGGTCATTTTCATAGAAGAGCCGTATATCGTCTATTCCGTACTTCAGCATGGTTAGCCTCTCAACACCCATGCCGAATGCAAAACCTGTATATTTTTCCGTATCATAGCCCACGCCTTCAAAGACTTTCGGATGAACCATCCCTGCTCCAAGCACCTCAATCCAGCCCGTCCCCTTACAGACCCTGCATCCTGCACCCTTGCACAGAACACACCCGATATCAATCTCTGCAGAGGGTTCGGTAAAGGGAAAATAACTCGGCCTGAACCTTACTGGAGTATCAACACTGAAAAGGCTGTGAACAAAGAGTTTAAGGACACTCTTAACATGGGAAAAGGTAATATCCTCTCCAACCATCAACCCCTCAACCTGATGAAACATCGGGGTATGAGAGACGTCTGAATCACACCTGTATACCTTACCGGGGGCGATGAACCTCAACGGGGGTTTCTGTTTTTCCATAACTCTTATCTGAACCGGCGAGGTGTGAGTTCTCAGGACTACGTCGGTTTCCGCTTCCCTTTTATCCCCTCCATCTCCAGTAGAGGAGGAACTCTGCCTTTCACCGTCCGTCTTCACATAAAATGTGTCCTGCATATCCCTGGCAGGGTGGTCCCTGGGAATATTGAGGGCCTCAAAATTATAGTGATCCAGCTCCACCTCAGGCCCCTCTTCCACGGTAAAACCCATAAAAAGAAAGATATCAACGATCTCATCAAGAACCCTGTTTACGGGATGCCTGCTTCCTGCAGGGATATATTTACCGGGAAGGGTTATATCAATAGACTCGGTTGCAACTTTTTTTCTCGACTCAAGGGATGATAACTCTCCTTCCAGCCTCTTTATCTCCGCCTCTACATATCTCTTCAGGATATTTATCTCCTTACCCGCAGCAGGCCTTTCAGCAGGCGACAACGCAGAAAGGGCCTTTAACCGCTGGGTTAAAAGCCCTTTCTTACCAAGATATCTTATCCTTAAATCATTAAGTTGCTTCAGGGAAGAAAGTCCCTTACACTCCCGGACAAATTCTTCCCTGAGTTTATTAACATCCCCCATTTTTTATTGTTTACGCTGCCAATGCCTGCCTTGCCTCATCGGCAAGTGTACCAAACGCACTGGGATCATGATAGGCAATATCGGCCAGGACCTTACGGTCGAGCCCTATTCCAGCCTTTTTAAGGCCATTGATAAACTGACCGTATGTCAGGCCCGTGCCCCTGGCAGCGGCATTTATCCTGATAATCCAGAGACTCCTGAATTCACGCTTCTTAACCCTCCTGTCCCTGTAAGCGTAACTGAGGGCATGCTCTACTGCCTGCTTTGCTACTTTATAACACCTGCTTCTTGCCCCATAATAGCCCTTGGCCCTATCAAGGATCTTTTTTCTCCTTCTCCTTGTCTTATAACCACCTTTTGCCCTTGGCATATCTCTAAACCTCCGATTATTTGATTTTTATAGTAAAAGCTTATCTGTGAATAACGAAGTCAGCTATATGGCAATAACGACTTTATCGTCTTCTCCTGTGTCTTGTCCACAAGTGTACCCGTCCTCAAATTTCTCATCCTCTTTCCGGGTTTACCGGTAAGGAGATGGCTTTTATTGGCTACCCGTACCTGTAACCTTAAACCTCTTGGCCGCACCTCTGTGAGTCTTTATCTTTGGCATCCACTTCCTCCTGTCTTAAATTTTAAGCTGCATGTACAAGTCATATAAAATATAACGTTTAACGAAATAACAGTCTACTTAGGTGCCACTATCATTGTAATACTCTTACCCTCAAGCCTCGGCCTGTTCTCTATATTATACTGATCATCAAGCCTCTCTATAATCCTGTGAAAAACCTTCATGCCAAGCTCCGGTCTGACGATCTCCCTTCCCCTGAAGAACATTGTCACCTTGGCCTTGTTCCCGGCTTCAAGGAACCGGACGATATGCTTTATCTTTAACTCCAGATCATTTTTATCTTTATCTATCTGAGGCCTTACCTTTACCTCTTTGACTTCTATGGTCTTGCGATGGGTATGTTTTTTACTCTGCTGATACTTAAACTTCCCGTAGTCCATTATCCTGCAGACAGGGGGTTTTGCATTTGACGCTACTTCCACGAGATCCAGGCCCCTCTCCTCAGCAATCTTCAGGGCTTCCCGCAGTGGAACAATACCAAGCTGTGCGCCGTCGGCATCTATCAACCTTACCTCTCTTGCCCGGATCCTCTTGTTTACTCTGTATTCCTGTGCTATAACTACACCTCCTGGTTTTAAGGCTGCAAGTTGCAAGTCCTGGATTTTGGGTTATAATTTTCAGGCTATCTGCTTGTAACCCCTGCCACCTGTAACCTGATTCATTGATTCTACAATTTCGAGGTCAGACTCCTTGACTCTATCTCCTCTCTTATCCAGATAATCAGCTCCGTAAGTCCATAGGGGCCAACGTTATCGCCTCCACGTTTTCTGACGGTCAGTTTATCGGACTCAACCTCTCTGTCACCTATTATAACCAAATAAGGCACCTTTCTGACAGTGGCATGACGTACCTTATAACCGACTTTCTCATTCTCAAAAAGGGCCTCACACCGTATACCTGCATTTCTCAGACCTTTTAAAACACTTTCGGCATAGCTGATATGCCTTTCCGCTACAGTTATTATACCAATCTGCACGGGAGAAAGCCAGAGGGGAAAGGCCCCGGCATAATGCTCGATAAGGATACCGAAGAACCTCTCAAGTGAGCCCATCAATGCCCGGTGAATCATTATCGGCTGATGTTCTCTGCCATCACCCCCCCTATAGGTGATATCAAACCTCTCGGGAATATTAAAATCAACCTGTATGGTACTGCACTGCCAGGGTCTGCCAAGGGAATCCTTCACCTTTATATCGATTTTCGGCCCATAAAAAACACCTTCGCCAGGGTCTATCTCATAATCAAGCCCCTTATGCTCAAGGGCAACCTTCAGTGCATTGGTGGCACGTTCCCAGTTATCAGGCGTACCGACAAACTTTTCAGGCCTTGTCGACAGGTAGATATCATAGGTCTCAAATCCAAAGGTCTTCAGTATAAACAGGGTGAAGTCGAGCACCCGCTTAATCTCCTCTTCCATCTGAGCTTCCATACAGAAGATATGCGCATCATCCTGGGTAAAACCCCTGACCCTGAAAAGTCCGTGAAGGACCCCGGAACGTTCATACCTGTAGACCGTGCCAAGCTCTGCATATCTGAGGGGAAGATCTCTGTAGCTCCTGAGGGCACTCTTGTATATATAGATATGGAAAGGACAATTCATGGGTTTTATCTCATAATCAGCCCCTTCCACCTCCATAGGAGAATACATGTTCTCGCGGTAGAAATCCCAGTGTCCGCTCTTCTCCCACAGATTCAACTTTGCCATGTGGGGAGTATAAAGGAGTTTATACTCATCCTTCAGGTGCTCATCCCGCCAGAAATCCTCAATAGTCTTCCTTATAATTGCACCATTTGGATGCCAGAGTATAAGACCGGGGCCTATCTCTTCATTTATACTGAAGAGGTCAAGCTCCCTGCCGAGCCTGCGGTGGTCACGCTTTTTAACCTCCTCAAGAAAGTTCAGATACTCCTTCAGTTTCTTCCTGTCTTCAAAGGCAGTCCCATATATCCGCTGAAGCATCCTGTTCTTCTCATCACCCCTCCAGTAGGCGCCTGCAATGCTCAGGAGTTTAAAGGCCCTGATATATCCTGTTGACGGAAGATGCGGCCCCCTGCAGAGGTCGGTAACCCCTCCTTCTTCATAAATGGATACCTCATTGTCCTCTATCTCCAGAAGGATTTCAACCTTGTAGGGCTCACCCATTTTCTCAAAGAGTTCAATAGCCTCATCCCTCGGCAGCACCTTTCTGACAAAAGGACTGTCCCTGTCGATGATCTCCTTCATTTTCTCCTCAATCCTCTTCAGGTCTTCAGGAATAAATGGTCTCTCGATATCAAAATCATAATAAAAACCCTCTTCCGTAGAAGGACCAATGGATACCTTTGCCTCGGGGAAAAGTTTCTTCACAGCATGGGCCATCACATGGGATGTGCTGTGCCTTAGTATAGCGACACCCTCCCTGGAACCAGGGGTTACAGGCTCAATTGTAGCATCATCCGGCAAGGACTCAGCCTCCCTGATATCCAGAACAGTGGAATCAAATCTTATGGCAATGGCTCCAAGTTCCTTTAACACACCCGGAACCTTATCCCTTGAAACCTCTTTAACTTCCTTATTAGTCCTTATCCTGATAACACCCTCCGTAATGTTGAATCCCTCAACAGCCTCCCTTTACAACCGGAGACTGCAAGATTAACTTAACCCGTCTTCGATTATCGATAGAAATTATACAGGATTTCCCGGCATGTTTGCAATTTATCGTCCTGACACGGGGGATGGAGGGATGGTTTAATCCAATCCTCCAAATCTCCAGTTCTCCATTCCTCCATGTCTTTCTGCATGTTATTTTTCACTTGACAACAACAATTCTTATCTGATACCATCTCTTTAGTAAGAATGATTCTAAAGAGGAGGGTTGCTGATAGACAGGCACGGAGGGACAGGGTTTAAGCTGACTCCACAGAGGTTGGCCATACTTGAATACCTCGACGGTAACACGAGCCATCCCGCTGCAGAGGACATCTACCGGGAGGTAAAAAAGAGGTTTCGCACGATGTCCTTTGCAACTGTTTACAATACCCTCGAGGTACTGAAGAGGCATGGAGGGGTTCTTGAACTCACAATTGACCCTGAAAGAAAACATTATGATCCAAACACAGCGCCACATCACCATCTTATCTGTCTGAAGTGTAAAAAGATCGTTGATGTGCATACTGATTTTAAAATAAATATCCCTGCGGATCAGAGGCAGGGATTTAAAGTAACCGGAAACCATATAGAGTTTTACGGTATATGTCCTGAATGCATTAAAGAAAGGAGGTCTTAATATGGCAGTCTTTAAGTGTGAAAGCTGCGGTGCCACAAAAGAAGGCAGGTGCAAGCCGAAAAAATGCCCGAAGTGCGGCGGCACAGGCACAATGAAAAAAGAAGAATAAATTAATATTTGTAGGGGCGGGGTCTCCCCGCCCTTTGTAGCCGTGGCGGGGAAAACCCGTCTTTTCTCTCTAAAAATTAAATTTGAGGAGAATGGGGATTAAGAAATGAAGCGTACAAATTTGATAGCTTTCATATTTTTTCTGATGCTATTTACAGTTTCACAGGCATACGCCGATGCCCTCCGGGAGAGGGCAAGCAAGACATTTAAACCGGTCCCTGAATCAGCACCTGCCATTAAGGGAAACACGGCAACTGTGGTTAAGGTAGAGCTTGGCAAGATGCTCTATTTTGACCCGAGGCTTTCATCCAGCGCCCTGATAAGCTGTAACACCTGCCACAATATCGGCATGGGAGGCATGGATTATCAGGAGACATCCATAGGGCATGGCTGGCAGAAGGGGCCACGGAACGCACCTACAGTGCTGAACTCCGTCTTTAACATCGCCCAGTTCTGGGATGGCCGGGCAAAAGACCTCATGGAACAGGCCAAAGGCCCGGTACAGGCATCCGTTGAGATGAACAGCACACCTGAAAGGGTTATAAAAACCCTCAAAAGTATGCCTGAATATATCCGGATATTTAAAAAGGCTTTTCCTGCTGAGAAAGAGCCTGTATCATTTGATAACATGGCAAAGGCAATCGAGGTATTTGAGGCTACACTCCTTACCCCTGACTCACGTTTTGACAAATACCTTAAAGGTGACAAAAACGCTCTCAACAAAACAGAGAAGGAAGGCCTGGGACTCTTTATGGGGAAAGGCTGTTCTATCTGTCACGGCGGTGTCAACATGGGTGGACAGGGATACTATCCCTTTGGGGTGGTTGAAAGACCGGGGGCAGAGATTTTACAGGGCGATAAGGGCCGGTTCAAGGTAACCCAGCTAAAATCGGATGAATATGTCTTTAAGGCGCCCTCTTTAAGGAATATAGAGATAACACCGCCTTATTTCCACTCAGGAAAAATATGGGATCTGAAGGAAGCCGTAACCATCATGGGCTCTGCCCAGTTAGGCATACAACTCACGGATTCAGAAGCAGATAAAATTGTTTCTTTTTTAAAGACAACGACCGGTGTTCAGCCAAAAGTTGAATATCCTGTACTGCCTGCTCCTACGGCAGATACGCCGAGGCCAAAACTGGATTAACCTCAAACAGGGTCTGTTTATAAAATGACACTTAAAAACAGTATCTGAGAGATAGAAATATTTAGTTGAAGGTTAAAAATTTCTGTGTTACAATGGGCTTATCAAAAATCTGAAACGGAGGAGTTTACCAATGAAGGCTGTTGAGATTAAACCTGATATTTACTGGGTCGGAGCTATTGACTGGGCAGTAAGGGACTTTCATGGCTATGTAACGCCAAACGGGACAACTTACAATAACTATCTGATTC
>QIJG01000172.1 GCA_003232715.1 Nitrospirota bacterium | reverse complement strand
CTCAGGCCCAGCTTGTTGCAAAGGATAAAAAATATGCACAGATAAAGCTTGGTTCCGGAGAGGTGAGGCTGGTGCCGATAGATTGTATGGCGACAGTCGGCCAGGTCAGTAATGTCGATCATGAGAATATAAATTATGGTAAGGCCGGTAGAAAGCGCTGGGTTGGCAGACGGCCAAGTGTCAGGGGTGTGGCAATGAACCCGGTAGACCATCCCCTTGGAGGTGGTGAAGGGAAGAGTTCCGGTGGCAGGCCGGCTTGCTCACCGTGGGGTAAACCTGAGGGTGTAAAGACCAGGAAGAATCACAAAACCGATAAGTTAATCGTAAAGAAGAGAAAATGAAGAGAATAGGGTTTTTAATGCAAGAAAAAACATATTTAAATAGCCGGCTTGCAAGCTGGAGTCAATGTAAAGGAGGCGTAAGTGCCAAGGTCTCTTAAAAAAGGTCCATTTGTTGATGTAAAGTTAATGAAGAAGGTTCAGGTGATGATCGATACCGGAGAGAAAAGAATAATCAAGACCTGGTCCCGCAGGTCCACCATACTGCCTGAGTTTGTAGGGTTGACGTTTGCCGTTCATAATGGAATGAAGTTTATTCCTGTGTACGTTTCCGAAAATATGGTGGGACATAAGCTGGGTGAGTTTTCACGTACGAGAACTTACAAGGGACATGCACGAAGTGAAAAGACCACAAGGGTAAAGGGTTAAAAATGTCTATGGAATCTAAGGCTATGCTGAGATACGCTAGGATTACACCAAGAAAGGCCAGAAGGGTGATTGACCTTATACGGGGCAAAAAAGCCGGAGATGCAATGATTGCCCTGAGGTTTATGCCTTACAGGGGGGCGCAGTTTGTAGAAAAACTGCTCCGTTCTGCAATGGCCAATGCAGAGCAGAAGGAAGTTGATGTTCCGGAGGATATGAGAGTAGTTACGGCCTATGTTGATGAAGGACCTGTGATGAAGAGGCTTTTCCCAAGGGCAATGGGAAGGGCAAATATTATAAAGAAGAAATCGTGTCATATAACCATAGTGCTTGCAGAGGAGGAAGAAATTTGAATGTTAAACTTTTAATGTTGAATGTTAAATTGTTCCCGGTCTTTAATTCATCATTCAACATTCATAATTCAACATTAAATCCGGGGGTGTATTTTGGGACATAAAACTCATCCCATAGGTAACAGAATCGGGATAATCAGAACATGGGAATCAAGATGGTTTTTAAAGCAGGGATACGCAAAACAACTCCATGAAGACCTGCAGATCAGAAAGCACATTAAGGGGAAACTTTATCATGCGGGGGTCTCAAAGATTGAGATAGAGAGGGTTGGTGAAAGAGAGGGTCAGAAGGTCAGAATCGCCATTCATACTGCAAGGCCGGGTATTATAATTGGTAAGAAGGGAGCAGAGGTGGAGAGGCTGAAGAAGGATCTGGAGGCCATGATCGGAAAGCAGATTGCTATTGATATAAAAGAGGTAAGAAAGCCTGAGCTTGATGCACAGTTGGTGGCGGAAAATATCGCTATGCAGCTGGAAAAAAGAGTTGCTTACAGAAGGGCCATGAAGAAGGCCGTTGGTTCAGCCATGAGATTTGGGTCCCAGGGTATAAGGGTTCATTGTGCCGGCCGGCTTGCAGGGGCTGAGATTGCCAGAAGAGAATGGTATAGAGACGGACGTGTTCCGTTACACACCTTTCGTGCGGATATAGACTATGGTTTTGCAGAGGCAAGGACAACATATGGTGTAATAGGTGTAAAGGTCTGGATGTATAAAGGTGAGGTCCTGAGTGCTGCCCGTTAGTTACCGGTCGCCGGATATCGGTTGCCGGCTTTTGAGACGACAGGTGACAGATGAAATAAAGGAGTTATAAGCTATGTTAATGCCGAAGAAAGTTAAATTTCGAAAGACCCAAAAGGGCAATATGAGAGGAAAGGCCTATAGGGGATCCGATGTGTCTTTCGGACAGTACGGGCTTAAGGCCCTTGAGCCTGGATGGATAACAAGCAGGCAGATAGAGGCTGCGAGGATTGCAATTACAAGGCATGTGAAAAGGGGCAGCAAGCTCTGGATAAGAATATTTCCTGACAAGCCTATTACAAAGAAACCTGCTGAGACAAGGATGGGAAAAGGAAAGGGAAGTCTTGAGTACTGGGTTGCAGTGATTAAGCCCGGACGAATTCTGTATGAGATGTCGGGAGTGCCTGAAGATGTTGCAAGGGAGGCACTCAGGTTGGCTTCACATAAATTGCCCGTAGCTACGAAGTTCGTAAAGAGAGAGGAGGCTGTGCTTTGAAACCTTCCGACTTGAAAAACATGACGGCTGAGGAACTCCTGCAAAAAGAGAAGGATTTAAGAAAAGAGCTCTTTAATCTTAGGTTTCAACAGGCAACAGGTGAAATTCAGAACCCTAAGAGGATTACTGTAGTAAGAAAGAGTATTGCAAGGATTCTGACTATAATTACAGAGAAGGGAAAACAGAAAACTGCTTGACTTCAACACTATAATTATGAAGACTAAAGGCTGAAATACTATTATGTATTTTCTGATAATATATAAACGATAAGGAGTAAAAGAGGTAGACATGCCAAGAAAAGTCTTTGTTGGTAAGGTAGTAAGTGACAAAATGGATAAGACGGTGACCGTGGCAGTTACGCGACAGTATAAACACCAGCTTTATAAGAAGATTATCAAGAGGGTATCCAAATTTAAGGCACATGATGAGGATAACCGTTGCAAGTCCGGAGATACGGTCAGGATTCTTGAGTCAAGACCGTTAAGCAAGACTAAACGATGGGTTATTGTAGACGTACTGAAAAAGGAAAAATAGAGTCGTTATATAAAAGCACGGGAAAACGATAATAGAAACAGGTCTTGTTTTTTCCTTTTTCGTATTTTCAGATTTCCGTATAACGTAAAACGAAATCCGGGAGTGACAGGAAGATGATACAGGTACAGAGCATTCTTGAAGTAGCAGATAACTCAGGGGCCAAAAAGGTAATGTGTATAAGGGTTCTTGGGGGTTCACAAAGAAGATATGCGAGGGTCGGGGATGTTATTGTTGTGAGCGTAAAAGAGGCTGTTCCCAACAGTAACGTAAAAAAAGGTTCCAAGGCAAAGGCTGTTGTGGTGAGGACAAAGAAGGAGACCCGGCGACCGGATGGTACTTATATAAGGTTTGACCAGAACGCCTGTGTGCTGATAAATGCACAGGGTGAACCGGTTGGAACAAGGGTTTTTGGCCCTGTAGCAAGAGAATTAAGGTGGAAGGAATTTACCAAGATTGTGTCGCTGGCACCTGAGGTATTATAAAATGTCAGTGCAGGTGGTCAGTGTTAGTAGACCCGTTCACGGATGCTGATACTGAATAATAAGGAGGGAAAATGGGGTTAAAGATAAAGAAAAGCGATAAAGTGATCGTTCTATCCGGAAAAGAGAAAGGAAAGCAGGGCAGGATCCTATCGATTATGCCAAAGAAAAACCGTGTAATAGTTGAACGTGTAAATATGATAAAGAGACATATGAAGCCGTCAAGACAGTACTCCCAGGGTGGCATAATAGAAAAAGAAGGTACTCTACATATATCGAAAATTATGCTTGTATGTCCGAGATGTCAGAAACCTTCCCGTATCAGTAACCATATTCTTGATGATGGACGCAAGGTGAGGCTCTGTAAGAGATGTAAGGAGGTAATAGACCGGTAATGGCTGAGAAGAAATATATTCCAGGGCTGAAAGAGAAATATTCTAAAGAGGTGATTCCTCAGTTGATGAAGGACTTATCCTTTAAAAACGTGATGCAGGTGCCGAAACTCGAAAAGATTGTCCTTAATGTGGGACTTGGGGAGGCGATGCAGAACATTAAACTCCTCGATTCAGCTCAGAGAGAACTTACCATAATATCGGGACAGAAGGCCGTTATAACAAAGGCAAAAAAGTCTATAGCAGGATTTAAACTAAGAAAGGGGATGCCTATAGGTTGCAAGGTTACACTCAGGGGTGACCGGATGTATGATTTTTTTGACAAACTTATAAGCATCGCCATACCCCAGATCAGGGACTTCAGGGGGCTTGTTTCAAAGTCCTTTGACGGCAGGGGAAATTATGCAATGGGTGTTAAAGAGCAATATATATTCTCTGAGATAGACTATGAAGAGGTTGATATGGTTCACGGTTTTGATATTATAATATGCACAACTGCCAAAACTGATGGAGAGGGTAAGGCACTGTTGAGACATCTTGGAATGCCTTTTAAGGATTGAGGAAAAACCAACGGTGCATCACACATGTAAGGAGTGATTAAAATATGGCCAAGAAGTGTTTAGTTGAGAAGAGGAAGAAAACACCGAGATACAAAGTCAGGGCATATAACAGATGTCTTATCTGTGGCAGGCCCAGAGGGTATCTGAGGCGGTTTGCCATGTGCCGGATCTGTTTCAGGACGCTGGCACATCAGGGACTAATCCCTGGAGTAACAAAATCAAGTTGGTAGGAGAGAGGCA
>QIJG01000277.1 GCA_003232715.1 Nitrospirota bacterium | reverse complement strand
CGGCCTGTGCCGTAAATTTTAAGACGTTTCCGAGTACCGGCAGACCTTTCCGCAATAATCTTGTCTGTCCTGTACCGGCTGCGGAACAACCGGCCACTGCTGCAGCTTTTCACCCGAAGAGGATTGAATCTACACCTGACCGTTTTATCAACGAAGAGCCTTTCAGTGAAAGAAATTTAGAGATGTATGCTCATAGCGCAAATAGCCCTGAACAAACACGTAGCCTGTATAGAGATTACCTCAGTATAGGCAACTCAAGAGATTTTACGGTTTGGATGATTCGGCACGCCAACGATTCAGACATAACTGCTACGATCCGGAACATGTTGTATGCCGACTGGAATCTGGACGGTGATCGGGGATATGGTTACCGGACATGGCGCGGAAATGTCCCGTATGGTGAGCCCTTCACGGTTGAAGGCGAGGAGTATTTGTAGTCCCGGGTTTAACAACTTACCCCTGACGGTCACCGCCAGCGGGCAATAAAGAGCGTGACGGTCACCGCCAGCGGGCAATAAAGAGCGGTGTTTTTCTGCGTTGTACCCTGTTCTTTGCAACCGCTGATGTGAGGAGCTGAAACATTGAGTAATAAATGTCTCATAATTGAACCGACATCAATCTAAAAATCTCCCCTTGCCCCTCTTTGCCAAAGAGGGGGACGATCCCTCCCTTTGGCAAAGGGAGGTTGGGAGGGATTTTTTAAATAATATGTCCACACTATTTTGTAATTATTCCTGGAGTGACTACAGTGCAATGGATATATCAGGGCAGGGGGGCTTCAAGTGGGTTGAAATAGGCGGATTATTGGGTGTAGACTATAGTACTGATTATCGGGGATGGAAGAGCCTGACATAATAGATGAAGATAGACGGGAAGTTGAGGAAGCTTATTAATAGTTAATCGGATAGAGCAACTGTTGTCAATATGAAGGATTTGGCCTCGAGCGCTCTGTAATGATAATGTCTGTAAATCAAGGGGACTTTAATCGGCATGTTCAATATAATAATGATCGGGGTCGGTGGCTTTATAGGTGCCGTAACCCGGCGTGGGTGGGCCAGAAGTGGGGAAGATCCTTCCCCATCGGGACATTTGTGGTTAATATAACGGGCTGTTTCTTTATCGGTCTTGCCATGACTCTATTTACTGAGAGGATTCTTGCCTCTCCATCCATGAGGTTGTTCCTTACCGTTGGATTTTTGGGGGCCTTTACTACCTTTTCCACCTTTGAGTATGAGACCGGGTCCCTTCTTTACGATGGTGAATGGCTTCTGTCAGCGGCGAATATTGTCTTGAGTGTGGGCTTTGGCCTGATTGCATTAAAGGCGGGTGAGGTGATTGCAAGGAGGATCTAATATGCGGGAAAAGGGACTGGCAAAGAAGCTTTCCATATATGTGGATGAATCAGACCGGTACGGGGAAAAGCCTGTCTATGAGGTGCTTGTCGACATCTTTTATAAAAAGAAGATTGCCGGTGTTAGTGTCTTCCGGGGTGTTGCAGGTTACGGCAGTAACGGTGTATACCATACATCAAAGATGCTCACACTTTCAGGCAAAATGCCTGTGAAGATAGAGGTCGTTGACTCTGAAGAGATGATTGACAGGGTGCTGCCCGATGTCTATCAGGTGGTGGAAAAGGGGCTGATAGAGGTGAGTGATACGAATATAATAAAGTGCTGTGGAGAGGAGGAAGAGGAAAAGGAGGAAGGTGAGAGGATGAAACTGCAAGGAAAGGCAAAGATGCTCAGGGTCATTGTCAGGGAGGACCACAAGTGGCAGGGTGAGACACTGTATGAGGCGATTGTAAAGAGGTTTATCATGATGGATGTTGCCGGTGCTACTGTTTACAAGGCTGTGGCGGGGTATGGTCCTCGCCGGAGGTTCAAAAAGATGAAGTTTCTCTCCCGTGGCGGGGAGTTGCCTGTACTTATAACAGTCATTGATACGGAAGAAAAGATAAAAGAAATCCTGCCTGTTCTGGATGATATGGTGCAGGAAGGGATAGTTGTTCTATCGGATGTGGACATAATAAAGTACACCACCATGGGTGATGACTCTGAATTGATGTGACCCCCGACGATGCTTCCCTCTATAATTCGATAACTTATGAACGCAAACTATTATGTGACAACTCTTCTATAGAATTGTCCATTTCTCTTATTGTGACACCTTACAATATTTATTTGACATGACCTCCTCCCATTCTCTTCCTGTTGTAAAAGCGCAATAGCGTGTAGGAAATGCTCCATGCCGCCAAACTTGCAATGATTGTATAGACTGTCATCTTTTCCGGTGTAATATGAAGTACATCTATATAACCTGCTATTACAAGCATGCAGAGGAAAATCCCGCCTCCGATTCCGAATGATGTCAAAGGCCTGTGAAGTGGATTTTCAATATAATTTTGAGGTTCCCTGCTCCTGTCAAGAAACGGTATCAATGCAAAAACGAGGATTGTAAATGAGGGGAAGATAACACCACCAATGGTCTCGGGAGTGATCTTGCCTCCCAGAACAGTAAATGACAGATCCCCAGGTATTAATTTCAAAAAACCGTATACAACCAGAAAATACCAGTCAGGTCGCATAACGGGCGTTCCAGGTGAGGGCGGACCATAAATTTCTATTGGGTTCAAAGGGATATATGTAGCGATCAGCACAACTACAAACAATAGAAAGAAATAGAACGACATACTGATGACCGTTTGCTCCGGCCAGATTGGAATACCAATAAGCCGCCTGCCACCCTCTGCCTCTTTTCTGTTTTTATTTGAGAGCGGTTCCGTGTGTTTCTGTTTGACCAGTATTAACATATGCAGGCTGATAAGGCCTATAAGAGCTGTCGGGATTAACATAACATGCATGAAGAAGAAACGGGGGACGATCCCACTTGAAGGGAAATCGCCTGCAAATAACAGACTTGAAATCCAGCCCCCGATCCATGGCACAGACTTTGACATATAATAAGCTATGGATGTAGCCGTTACAGAGAAATTACTGTAAGGCAATAAGTAACCTGTAAATGCAGCACCCATGGCTATACTCCATAGACTGAGTCCGACAAGCCAGTTAATCTCCCTCGGCTTCCTGTATGATGAAGTAAAATAAACCCTCATTAGATGAACCAGAATGGCGGCTATCATTATCATCGCAGACCAATGGTGTATGCGTCTTATGATCATGCCCATGGGAAGCAGGTCTATCCTTACCACACTCGCATAGGCTGCCGGAACCATGGCACCGAACAGAGAAACCAGCTTACTTGAAGGTTCATAAATAAATCCGAGAAAAATACCCGTGATAACAAGTGTGATAAAAGAAAATAGTGCTATCTCACCGAGTAAAAATGTAGGATGTGCAGGAAATGTCTTGCTTAGAAATTTATCCTTGAATTTTCCGAGTTCCAGTCTTTCATCAAACCATTTAAAGATCATCTTTTAAATCCTCGCCTCCTCATACTTGTGGACCGATAGGCCCCGTAAAATCGCTTGTAAAGACAAGTGTCCCATCGTCTCTTACTTTAACACCGATCTGAGCGAGAGGAATTGGTGCCGGGCCACCTAAAACCTTTGCACCCCTTGTGGGGTCGAATATGCTGTTATGACAGAAACATTCCGTGTATGAAGTGTCGGGCGATTTTTCATTTTCTACCCAGGAAACAGTGCACCCAAGATGAGTGCATATTGCGCTGTAAGCTACGAGGCCCTGATCAGTATATTTAATGTGGGTAGGTGCTTTATATGCACTTTCATCTAATTTAATCAGCTGAACAATATTCGCATGATTTGATGTTTTACCTTCCGGAAATGCAAGCACTGCATCACCAATATTTAGTGATGAAACCTTTATATAATCCCCTGTATTAGCACCCTTTGCATAAATAAACCTGTCTCCCGGCTTAATGGTTGATACATAACCACCGCCTTTCTTTTCCGGTGCCAGAACTTTAAGGAGCGACAGGAGAGAACCTAATGCTCCTGCAATAGACGCAATGATTACACCAAGGGTGAATCTTCTTCGTGTTATACCTGTTTTGTCTTCTTTGTCCCCGGTGGTTTCATCTACCACAATAACTCCTCCTCACGGTCCTCCGATACCTCCCTGAAGGCTATAAAGTATCTTGCGAATATAACAACCTCAATGCCTGCAATCAGGAATTCAAGAGCCATCAGGGTGCCCATGATGTAATCATTACCCCTGCCCGATATCAGGAGATAGGCGAAGATAATACCTGTACCAAGCAGTATAATGGAAAGTAGCACAATTGCGGCCATGGCAACACCTGAATATGAGGGTTTTTTTTCGTGTATAACCTTAAAGCCCATATTACCTCCTCTTTTCCAGTAATATATAGGTAATATAACCAATGATGAATAGAATAAAAACAGCACCAAATGCAATAAATCCTATCTGGTATGCACCGATTTCTTCCGGAAATTCAGGAATCAGCGGAGGTTTATCGCCTCTTACCTTTTGTTGGGATATCTTTATTCTTATCCTTGAAAGTGTGTTAATAGTTGTTTCATTCACATTCATCGGGTCTATTCTGGCAAACCCGGATGTATCTTTATGACAGCTCTTACATACTTTTGGAACATCCGGCAGGGAATTATGGTGGGCATTATGGCAGGTGACACATGAAGGTCCACCCTTGTTGTCAAGATACGCCTTACCCATGATGCTGTTTTCATACTCGTCAACATATTTACTATGACACTGCCTGCAGGTATCGAATATGGCCTTTCCGGCGGGTACACCAATGAATCCATTGGATTTTGACATTGCAAGGGCCTGCACCTTTGCAAATTGTTGTTGAGACAGTCGCTTTACATTCCCGGGATTGATGTCTGCATTTCCACCGTGACAATAATTACATGTGATTCCATTCTGTTGATGAATCGAACCTTTCCAGTCAAAAACAGGCTTTGCAAGTTTACCCCCAAGGAATTCGTGACATGTTATGCATGCATTCTCTCTTTTTTGATCTGCATGTGCATTTATCGGATAGATAAATAGCACAATTGCTGCAAATACTATAAGAAGATATTTCTTATTATTCATAACTCTTTTTCAATGACGTTTATTGTCGCTGTTTCGTTATCTAAATAAAGTTAAATTTTATAAATTCCGGCTATACTAAATAAAGAATGTGAAGAAAATATGAAGATGAAGGCTCAAGAGAGACCAGCCCGTCTCTTCGGTGTCAATCCGCAGGGGCACGGGGGGGGAATATCTCACTTATATGCGATTACACCTCTCCAGATTGCTTCCAGCAAGACTTATTATCTCCGGTTTCCGGTAGTTTACTGCCGGCGTTCATACTCACTGGATATGGGTGTCCGATAATTGCTTTAAGCCGAGCAACAACTGAGTTTGGATACATCCCTTTCAAATGATTGTGCGGCAAGTTTTATACCCTCTGACAGGGTGAGGTACGGGTGTATCCGGGCTGCAAGCTCTGAGATGGTTATATTGTATTTGATCGATAGAGTCGCCTCCATAATCATCTCCCCTGCCTCCGAAGATACAATCTGTGCACCGATGAGCCTGCCCGTATCTTTTTGCGCAACCAGCCTGACAAACCCCCTTGTATCCCTTGCTGCAAGTGCCCGCGGGACATATTTCATGTCAAGCCTTGACGACTTATAATCAATGCCCTGCGACTTTGCCTGCTCTTCAGTCAAGCCGACGGAGGCGACCTGTGGGTCGGTAAACGTAACCCTCGGCAGCACTGACAGGTCAAAGACCTGCCGGTTACCGGAAAGTGCATTTTCTGCTGCTGTGGTTGCTGCATATGCAGCAACATAAACAAACATGGGGTCTCCGATTACGTCACCCGCTGCATAGACATCAGGATGTGATGTCCGGAGATATTGATCCACCTTTATCTCTCCTTTCTTACCGATCCCGATGCCGCTTTCTTCAATGCCAAATCCGGTTGTATTGGCCCTCCTGCCCGTTGCAATGAGCAATTGCTCTGCATTTATGGAATGAGCCCTTCCGTCCATATCGAAGTCCACGGTGTATTCACCATTGTATCGAACCATATTAATCCCTGCTCCTGTAAAAAACTCCGTGCCCTCCTGTCCAAGATACCCGGCAACGGCATTACCCACCTCCTCTCCCTCAGGTGGCAATACATAGGGTATCGCCTCTATGACATAAACCTTGGAGCCAAACCTTGAGAAGATCTGTGCAAACTCAAGACCCAATGCACTGCCGCCGATTATTATCAACTCCCGGGGCAGTCTTTCAAGCGCCAGCGCCTCGGTACTTGTAAGGTATTTTATTTTATCAAGCCCTTCTATCGGCGGTACCCAGGGATGCGCTCCAGTGGCAATTATCAGCTTATCGGGTTTCAGGGTTTCCTTACCTGCATCTACGATAATTCTGCCATTGCTGTCTTTTTTTATCATGGCATGTCCTTTAATGTATCTCATCCCTTTATAGGAGTCCAGAACTTTCTCGTATTTTTCCTTCCGCAATGTAGAGACGAGGGCGTCCTTCTGGCCGATGACCTTCTTGAAATCAAGTGGACCGGGGCGGGCGCTTATACCGTCAAAATTATGATGGAAAGACTGGTAATATGTCTGTGCGGCCCTTATAAGTGTTTTTGTCGGTACACATCCGATATTAACGCATGTGCCACCTATGGTTGAATGCTCTATAATGGTAACCCGTGCCCCGAGTTCCCATGCCCTTATGGCAGCGGCAAATCCAGCAGAGCCTCCACCGATGATGACAAGTTCCTGTGCCTGTTTTGATGGGGCAGGAGGGGCGTCAGCCTCCGCCGGAACCGTTGCGTGGTAGCCTGTATTTTCCACGGCCCCGACAAGCTCATCCGGGCTTACATTGGGTGGTGCATTCAGCCATGCCATAGCCTTTTCAAGACTCACGCCGACATCCGTTACACC
>QIJG01000188.1 GCA_003232715.1 Nitrospirota bacterium | reverse complement strand
TGGCACCCTGCCATCTCTATGAGTTAGGAACCCTTACATTTGAGAAACCTGATATTGAGAGATTCCCCTGTCTCAGATATGCTTACGAGGCGTTGAATGCAGGAGGTACAGCCACAACGGTTCTTAATGCAGTAAATGAAATGGCAGTGGAGGCATTCATAGAAGGCCGTATAACTTTCCACCAGATACCTGTTATAATAGAAAGAGTGCTGAATGCCCATGAGCCGGTATCACTTAAGGATATAGAGACAGTTATGTTGGCTGACGGCTGGGCAAGAAGAAAGTTCAGAGAATTAGTTGGTGTCTGTTTATAAACTCGAACAGTTGTTGTTTTTCTGTCATTATCGGCTCCTGTTCTCCTTAGTACTACGAAAGATGAATGTCGGGAATCGCTTTTTTAAGCAGTATTCCCGACTCACGAATGTGTTCGGGATTGCGGAAACGACAACTGAACCGTAATTTATAAACAGTCTCTATTTGTTTCCGTGTAATAATGAGCGTATAAAAGGAGGTCTAATATTCTATCAGCAATAATACTCTTGGGAATTCTTATTCTTGTGCATGAACTCGGTCATTTTCTGGTGGCCAAGGTCTCAGGTGTAAAGGTCCTGAAGTTTTCACTAGGTTTTGGACCAAAAGTGATAGGCAGGCAGATAGGTGAAACAGAGTACATGCTCTCTGCCTTTCCCCTTGGGGGCTATGTAAAGATGCTGGGAGAGGAAGCAGGAGAGGAGCTTGACGAGGCTGATAAGGAGAGGGCTTTTAATCAGCAGAGTGTTACTAAAAGAATCCTGATCGTTCTTGCCGGGCCGTTGTTTAATGTATTCCTGACCTATATAATCTTCACCTCTGTACTCTCAATGGGGCTTCCTGTTAATGTCCCTGTATTAAGCAATATCCTGCCTGTTATAGATGAGGTGCAGGAGGGTTATCCTGCTTCTGAGGCAGGCCTGAAAGCCGGGGATGTAGTAGTGAAGATAGGTAACAAAAGGATTGATACATGGTTTGATATGGTGAATATTGTTGTCAAAAACCCGGGCAGGAAACTTGATTTTGTTGTAAAAAGGGATGGGAAGTTGTTAAACCTCAGGATTATCCCTCAATCTGTTGATGAGGTTGACCCCGCAGGGACCAAAGTAATTATAGGAAGGATCGGGGTCAAAAAACTCGGAGGAGGTTTTTTTGAGTCCATTCAGAGCGACTCGGTTCTTGATGCACCTGTCAAAGGCGTGGTAGCCACTTACAAGATGGGATTCTTTGTTGTAGACTCCATTAAGATGCTGATAACGAGACAGGTGTCTTTAAAGAACATAAGCGGTCCGGTGACTATTTTACAGGAATCAGGCAAGGCAGCCTCAGCAGGCCTTCTGACGTATTTCATGTTTATGGCATTGTTGAGTGTGAACCTTGGTGTCCTTAATCTCCTGCCGGTTCCGATCCTTGATGGAGGTCACATATTTATGTTTTTGATAGAGGGCATCAAGGGAAAACCCCTCAGCGAAAAAACAATTGCTATTACTCAAAAGATAGGTCTTGCACTTATCCTGCTGCTTATGGTCTTTGCACTCTATAACGACTTTGTCAGAATATTTTCGGGAAATAGTACATCGTGACGGAAGACCGGATAGAGGTTAAGGTATATTATGAAGATACGGATTGCGGAGGGGTAGTCTATTATGCCAATTACCTTAGATACTTTGAACGTGCAAGGACTGAATACCTGGAACAAAGAGGGGTCTCTCTAAAGGGGTTGATGGAGTTGGGGGTTTGTTTTGTTGTTGTTGATGCCTCTGCACATTACTGTCAGTCAGGGAGATACGGAGATATTCTAATGATTGAGACAGATATAACGGACAGGAGTGGAGCCAGTATTACATTTTCACATCAGGTAATGAGAAAGCAGACCGGAGAGCTGCTTGTCTCCGGTCTTGTGAAACTTGTCTCTGTGTCAAGGCAGATGAAACCAGTAAAACTTCCTGAATCCATTCTTCAGGTTTTAGGGTGAAAAGATCTAATAAACCTGTGATTGCCGGAACATTGAGATGAGGCCGGCCTTACTAAAGAAACAGATATCTGCCGGCGGGGTTGTTTTCAAAAGGGACAGCGATGGAATAAAGGTTGTTCTTGTTTCTGTAAAGGATGGTTCTCTATGGACACTCCCGAAAGGGCTGGTTGAAAAGGTGGAACAGCCGGAAGTGGCTGCATTGAGAGAGGTACAGGAAGAGACAGGCCTGCGGGGATGCATAGTGGATAGCCTTAATACTGTCTCATACTGGTATTTCTTAAAGGATGAGAATACAAAGTATCATAAAACAGTCTATTATTATCTTATGGAGTATCCGGGCGGGAGTACGGATAACCATGATCGGGAGGTTGATGAGGCTTCATGGTTTCCTCTTGATGATGCATTGAAAGCGGTAAAATATAAAGGCGACAGGGAGATACTTGAAAGGGCAAAAGTGAGGCTTTTACATATAGATGAAAAATAGAAAGGTACTCCAGGGAGGGGAAGTCGGGAAAGAGATGGAGAGACTGCGGTCAGAGGGCAAGAGGATTGTCTTTACAAACGGCTGTTTTGATCTGATCCATGCAGGCCATATTCAGTATCTTGGGGAGGCCAAAGCCCTTGGCGACGTACTTGTAGTCGGTGTGAACTCCGATGCTTCCGTCGGGATATTAAAGACCAAAAGGCCCATAATCCCTCAGGACCAGCGAGTCGAGGTCCTCTCAGCCCTTGAGATGGTAAGTTACGTTACTATATTTGTCGAGGATACGCCGTATGAGGTTATAAAATTAATTATGCCTGATGTGCTTGTTAAGGGAGGGGACTGGGAAATAGAGGATATTGTCGGTGCAGACCTTGTCAGGGAGGTCTATAGCCTTCCTTACAGACAGGGTATCTCCTCAACAGGCATAATTGAGCGCATTATTGAGAGGTTTTGTCATTCTTTATGAAGTCACTTCTGCTTGCTTCCTTCAAACATCTGGTTAAAGCTTTGCCGCAAACGGCTGAAACTGTGTCTGCCCCCGTCTTTAACGTTTTCAATCTCAGGGATTCTTCTAAAGCCCTTTTTATTGTCCTGATGTCGCTTCAAAACAGGACCTGCAACCATATCCTGTTTACCGGTACTGAGGATGAGGCAGGGGTACTGAGAAATGACGTGTTTTTCTATCAAAACATCCTTGATGGTTTTGACACATCCGATAGCCCCGTTTTTCTGCCTGAGCAGGGAGACATTGAGTCCACAGGCATACGGCTTAAGAATATCATGGCTTCTAAAAGGGGAAGGCTGTTTATCGGTTCAATGGATGCATTTCTTTCTCCTACGTGGAGGCCTGAGGACTTATCCCTCTCCATCTTAAAGCTCAAAAAGGGAAAAACAATCAGCAGGGAAGGGCTTGCCGAAAGGCTTCAATCAATTGGCTACAGGCAGGTGCCTCTTGTTTCAGGGAAAGGTGAGTTTAGTGAGAGGGGCTGGGTTTTTGATCTTTATCCCTCAAATATGGAGAGGCCCATCAGGCTGGAGTTCTTCGGTGATGAACTGGATGATATAAAGACCTTCGAGATCGATACCCAGCGTTCCGACGGTCAACTGCACGAGGCTGAAGTCCTGCCTGCAATTGAAAAACAAGGGAGCCCATTGATTGCCTCCTTTGATGGAGAGACGTTTTGCTATTTTTCAGAGACTGTAAGGGGTCAGGTCTCAACATTTGACACAAACATAGAGAAGTGTCAAATGTTGAGACCTGACCCCTCTTTTATAACCCTCCATTCATTGCCTATGGAGGGGGAGACAGAAGCAGCGACATTTTCTCTTTCCGGCCTTGGACTCCTCCATAACGAGAGAAAGGATATCTACGGGCTCGCCGAGGGGTTGAAGAGGTTGGAGGAGATGGTTGTTTTTGTGCTCTCCTCTGATTCTCAGGCAAAGAGGTTAAGTGAGGTCCTGAGTGAGGGGGGGCTGATAGCTCCACTGATTTCCATGGATGACATCGGAACCTACAGCGGGAGGTATTCAATTACTGTTGGGGTGCTTTCAGTGGGTCTTCATATTCCGGGACTGATAATCCTTACGGAGAAAGAGATGTTTGGGAGGAGACCACTGTTAAAGCCCCATAAGGCTTCCAGGGTCAAAAAACTGCTTGAGACTATAGAAGACCTTAAGACCGGTGATTATGTTGTTCACCGTGAGCACGGTATGGGAAGGTTTTCAGGACTTGAACCTCTTCATGCCTCTGCATACAAGGGAGAGGCCATGGTCATAGAGTATGCAGCTGGTGCAAGGCTGTATCTGCCCCTGCAGAATATCGGCCTTATTCAGAAGTACAGGGCCGCCGAAGGGGTTATTCCCAATCTTGACAGGCTTGGAGGGAGTCGCTGGAAGAAGAAAAAGGAGAGGGCGAGGAAAAAGGTCCGTGAGCTTGCCGGTAAACTCATATCCATTTATGCACAGAGAGAGGTAGTCGAGGGCTACTCCTTCAGCCCTGATACGGAACTCCACAGGGAGTTTGATGCCTTTTTCCCCTTTGAGGAGACAGCGGATCAGATCAGGGCATGGGAAGAGATAAAGAGAGA
>QIJG01000158.1 GCA_003232715.1 Nitrospirota bacterium | reverse complement strand
TTTCCGTCAAACACGCCTCCCAGTCGATAGCCATGGATGAACCAATATCAGTGGCTGTCAGACGAAAGAAGGATTCATCGATAAAGCGGGGAATAGAGATGGTCAAGAAAGGGGAGGCACATGCCTTTGTAAGCGCAGGCCACTCAGGAGCAGTAATGGCCTTTGCCCTGCTGCTGCTGGGTACAGCTGAAGGAGTTAACCGGCCTGCCATAGCTACCACCATGCCAACCCTTAAGGGCTCTTTCGTACTCATCGACGCAGGGGCTAACGTTGACTCCGAGGCATCAAACCTGCTGCAGTTTGCTTTAATGGGGAATGCCTACTGCAGGAATGTCCTTGGAGTACAGAAACCGAGAGTTGCACTGCTGAGCATTGGTGAAGAAGACACAAAGGGAAACGAACTTACCAAAGAGGCATTCAGGCTTTTAAAGAATACAGGTTTACACTTTGTCGGCAATATAGAAGGCAAGGATATCTTTACAGGCAATGTCGATGTTGTTGTATGCGATGGGTTTATCGGAAATGTGGTGCTGAAGGTCAGCGAAGGCCTGGCTGAAACAATCATGAGGATGTTAAAGCAGGAGATTGCCGATATTGCCACGGGACGGCTTGCCTATCTGTTTATGAAACCGGCCCTCAAGAACTTTAAAAAGAAGACCGATTATGCCGAATATGGAGGCGCCCCTCTGCTCGGAATCAGGGGAACATGCATAATAAGTCATGGGCGGTCTTCATCCAAGGCAATAAGGAATGCACTGAAAACAGCCAACATATCCGCCCGGCTCAGGGTGGATGAGATAATATCTTCTGAACTCAAGAAAAAAAACAAGAGTTCCAGTCCGGTAGCCAAGGCCACGGTATAGGGACCGGGCAGGATGTTGCCTCCGATGCAGGGGAAATAAAACAACCATCCTATAAGGAGTTACATAATTGTTAAAGGCCAGGATCACCGGAACCGGTCTATATGTTCCCAGAAAGGTTTTAACAAACTTCGACATTGAAAAAATGGTGGATACCTCCGACGAGTGGATCAGGGAGAGGACCGGCAAAAGGAAGAGGCTGCCTCAGACCTTGCACTGATGGCATCAAATGAGGCCCTCAAATCTGCGGGACTGAAAGCAAGAAAGCTGGACCTCATAGTCGTTGCCACAATCAGCAGTGATATGCTCCTGCCCTCCACCGCCTGTATACTTCAGCACAGGATAGGCGCCAAAAAAGCCGCAGCCTTTGACGTAAATGCCGCCTGCTCCGGGTTTATCTATGCCCTCTCAACAGCAGATGCTTACATTCGGTCAGGAATATACAGGAGAGTACTTGTAGTAGGCTCTGAAGTGCTTTCACGGATTACCGACTGGACGGACAGGAGCACCTGCGTGCTGCTTGGCGACGGGGCAGGTGCTGTAGTCCTGGAGGCAACAGACGGTGACAGGGGAATACTCTCTGTCAAGCTTAATGCCGATGGTTCAATGTGGGACCTTCTTCACATACCGGCCGGGGGATCGAGAAGACCGGCAACAGAGAAGACGGTAAAAGAGGGTCTCCACTATATAAAGATGAGGGGGAACGAGACATTCAAGGTAGCTGTAAGGACATTGGAAAAACTGGTACTGAGTACCCTGAAAGAGCATAAATTAAAACCCGAGGACATCTCCCTGCTCATCCCCCATCAGGCAAACCTCAGGATTATCAGTGCCACGGCAAAGAGACTCGGGCTGGGACTTGACAGGGTAATGATCAATCTTGACCGCTACGGCAACACCTCTGCCGCCTCAATCCCCATAGCCCTTGACGAGGCCGTCAGGTCAGGCAGGGTCAGAGATGGTGATTATATTATACTTGAGGCCTTCGGCGGTGGATTGACATGGGCATCTGCATTGATAAAGTGGTAGCCCACCTGCAACCCACCGCCATCTCTAAACCTCTCGTTACGAGCTCTTCTTTTCAATAAATGTCTTTATCAGGTCGATAGGAACAGGGAAGATAATGGTTGAATTCTTTTCAGAAGATATCTCCGTCAGCGTCTGAAGGAATCTCAACTGCAGTGTGGCAGGTTCGGTTGCAATAATCTTTGCAGCATCTGCAAGTTTCTGAGCAGCCTGGAATTCACCTTCTGCATGGATTACCTTTGCCCTGCGCTCTCTTTCAGCCTCTGCCTGTTTTGCAATCGCCCTCTGCATCTCTACAGGAAGGTCAACATTTTTGACCTCAACGGCCGTTACCTTTATACCCCACGGTTCCGTCTGAAAGTCTATGATCCGTTGCAATTCTGCATTGATGGCATCCCTCTTGGAGAGTAACTCATCAAGCTGACTCTGTCCGAGAACGCTCCGGAGTGTTGTCTGGGCCATCTGGCTCGTACCAAAATAATAGTCCTCAATTGCAGTCACTGCCTTTATAGGATCCATCACCCTGAAATATACAACAGCATTGACTTTGACCGTAACATTATCCTTTGTTATAATGTCCTGCGAAGGCACATCCATTGTTATTGTCCTGAGACTGACCTTGACAAGCTTATCGATCATCGGCCATATAATCACGAGCCCCGGCCCTTTCACCGGAATAATACGTCCAAGCCTGAAGATCACACCCCGCTCATATTCCTTGAGTATCTTGATAGAGCTTGCCAGGAAATAAATAATAACTACTACAATGAACACAAGGCTTAAAAACTGCGGTGGGAAAATCATTTCCGTTCCTCCTTTTTTACTTTTATTATGAGTCCCGAAATAGACTCAACCACTACCTTTTCTCCCTTTTTAACCACTTCATCACTACATGCCCTCCAGTATTCTCCGTGCACAAGTGCCATACCGGTATCAAATATATCCGTATGGGCAACTCCCTCAAGCCCCACAAGACCCTCAACCCCTGTTACGGGTTTTCTCTTCCACGCCTTTACCACAAGACCAACGGTTACAGAGAAAAAGAAGGCCGTTGCAAGGACTGCCGGCACGATAAGGTATATGGAGAGTTTAAGAAAGGGGTCCGGACTTTCAAACAGCATTATAGAACCTATAATCATGGATATAATACCACCGATGGTCAGGATTCCACCAGATGTTATCTTTATCTCCAGGACAAAGAGGATTACGGCAAGGACAATAAGAAGAAGCCCTGCATAATTGACGGGTAAGGTCTGGAAGGCATAAAAGGCAAGTATAAGGCATATTCCGCCCACCACCCCCGGAAATATCGAGCCCGGGTTTGTGAACTCAAAGAAGAGACCATAAAAACCGAGGAGCATCAGGATATAAGCAACATTGGGATTGCTTATCAAGGCAAGTATTTTCAGCCTCAGGCCCATACGTTTCCTTACAACTGAAGCCCCTTTGGTATGCAGCACCCTCTCTCCTGCCGGGGTTTCCACCTTCATGCCGTCAATGCTGTCAAGGAGGCCTTCAAGGTCCTTGCTCACAAGGTCTATCACCCCGAGTTTCAGTGCCTCGCGGGCAGTGATGGAGACACTATTCCTTACGGCATCCTCTGCCCATTCTGCATTTCTGCCGCGTCTTTCAGCAATGGATTTTATATAAGCCACAGCGTCATTCGTTACCTTTTCAACCATGGTTTTATCCATCTTGCCACCGATTCCAACAGGGTGGGCAGCACCTATATTGGTGCCCGGGGCCATTGCCGCAATATGTGCGGCCATTGTGATAAAGACACCTGCCGAGGCAGCCCTCGCCCCTGATGGGGCCACATAAACCACCACAGGCACCTTACTGCCGTTTATGGCCTTTATAATTGACCGCATGGAGGTGTCGAGGCCTCCCGGCGTATCCAGTTCAATTACAAGCGCCTCCATTCCCTCTTCATTCGCCTCTTCGATACTTTTTTCTATATACTCAGAGGAGACAGGATTTATGACACCCTGAACAGTTATAACCATGACCTGCCCCGCCCTGGTTCCTTCAGAAAAAAGCAGTAGAGGCAATGAAAGGAACAGCAAAAGGAAAAGGACGGCTATCTTTACAGTTTTCATAATTTTTTATTTTTATATTATAACCGATTTAAAGTCAGGGGTCAGGTCTCAACATTCAACACAACTCTCAAGCTCCCAGAATAAAACCTGTTTATGTTGAATGTTGAGACCTGACCCCTTCACATTTTTAATGCAAAGCAGGCAATAAGCCGGGTTCTGTATATAATGGTCATTCATCTGAGGTCCGGGATTGCTCCCGGACTCATGCAGCCTACCCGTTCCGCTCAATCGGGAGGGCCACCCTCAAGGCGGAACCTACATGGCCTTACTCCGGACAGGGTTTACCATGCCTGCAAGGTCACCCCCGCAGCGGTGGGCTCTTACCCCGCCTTTTCACCCTTACCAGTCGAGGGGGTCAGGTCTCAACATTCAACATAAGCTTGCTGCTTATGTTGAATGTTGAGACCTGACCCCTACACACAGGCGGTATCTTTTCTGTGGCACTTTCCCTGTCCCGCAGCCGGTTGGATAAATCCAACCGGCTGCGGGACGGTGGCGCTTGGCCACTGTCCTTGCCCTTCGGAGCCCGGACTTTCCTCTCCGCAATCTCAGGCTTATGCCGGATTACGGAGCGACCATCTCACCTGCTCTGCATTCATTGTAGTTAACGGTTGACTCTTTGAACAGCCTTCTTCACCAGGGAATCGGCTTCGCTGTTTTCTGCACGCCGGTTTCTTTATTTTCAATCTGTATTCTTGCTGCCTGAATCCTGTGTTTCCTCGACAGCTGTCTCTTTACGGTACAGGAATCTGCCGCATTGAGGACATTGCATAATCTCATCTGATGTCTTTATCTCAACATAGATCTGGGGGGGAATACTCATATAACATCCGAGGCATCTCTCATCCTTTGCCTCAACCACGGACAGGCCGCTGGATTCCTGAAAAACATCCATGTATCTGGTACAAAGGCCTGTGGGAATCTTTCCGACAAGCTCTTCTCTCTGCTCCTTCAGCTCTGCAAGTTCCTTTTCGATCAAATCCCTCTTGACATCCAGTTCTTTCTGTAAGGACTGAAGGCGTTTCTTCTCATCCCCAATCCGTTTTTCAGCCTCTTTCAGTCCCTCCGATACCTCATCAAGTTCTTCCATCATGTAGAGGATCTCGTCTTCCAACCTTGAGCTTTCCTTCTCAATAACTTCAATCTCTTTCAGATGAGCGCTATATTCCTTGTTGGTCTTTATATCCGACACTCTCGATTTCAGCTTCTCAATCCTGTCGTCGACCTCCTTTACCTCAAGCTCTTTCTGTTTTTTCTTCTTTTCAATAGAGTCATACTTTTCCTTCTCCCTCTTATGCGCCTTTTCAGACTCGCTTAAAGGTCCCTGATAACGTTTGATCTCTTCAGGCGCTTTTTTTAATTCGAGTCTATTCCGAAGGATTATAGAATCTATCTCCTGAAGGGCAACAAGAAGCTTGAGTTCCTCTTTCATTCTCTCCAATCTGACAACAGTTGATTTTGTTACAAGCTAACAGCTATTCAGAACAGTATCACATAATCCTGGAGTAATGGAACACTGGACTGATGTAGTAATGATTTGTAAAATGGTGGGCCCACCAGGACTCGAACCTGGGACCAACCGGTTATGAGCCGGTGGCTCTTCCAGCTGAGCTATGGGCCCTGAAGACGGTCTTTATTATAGATTTCTTTTATCGCTGAGGTCAAGTTCTTTCCATAAAAGACTTAAGCCACCTGCTTCTTGAGGGGTGTTTTAACTTCCTTATGGCCTTAACCTCAATCTGCCTCACTCTTTCACGGGTTACTTCCATAGCCTTGCCAACCTGCTCAAGGGTATGGGGGAATTTAGCCCCGTCCAGGCCGTATCGTTTCCTTATAACCTCGGCCTCCTTCGGGTTCAGGCTCATAAGCACCCTCTCAATGTTCTTTCTCAGGTCTCCGTGAATGGCTTCATCAAGGGGGGATGACATCAGGGTATCCTCGATGAAGTCCCTGAGCTGGCCGTCTTCATCATCACCAACAGGGGATTCAAGGGATATCGGTTCCTTGGCAATCTTGAGTATCTCCTTTACCCTCGCCTCCGGCATGTCAATTCTTTTTGCAATCTCTTCCTCAGAAGGCTCTCTCCCGAATTCCTGGACAAGTTCTCTTGAGGCCCTTGTAACCTTGTTTATGGTCTCTATCATATGCACAGGTATTCTTATTGTACGGGATTGGTCGGCAATAGCCCGTGTTATAGCCTGCCTGATCCACCATGTGGCATAAGTACTGAACTTATACCCCCGCCTGTATTCAAACTTGTCAACCGCCCTCATCAATCCTATATTACCTTCCTGAATGAGGTCAGAGAAGCTAAGCCCCTTGCCTATATATCTCTTTGCAATGCTTATGACAAGCCTGAGGTTGGCCTCTACAAGTCTCGATTTGACCTCATGTATGGTCTTGTCGGATTTCAGGATTGCCCTGAGCACGTGTCTGAGTTCCTGACTTTCCATCCCGACGTCCTTCTCCATCCAGGCAATCTCCTTTTGTTTCAGGAAATATTCTCTTAATGTACCCTGTACCTTTTCAGGATATTCATGAATATTTTCTTCTTCCGGGAGCACAATATTTCTCTTCCTGAGTCTCCTCTTTATCAGCATGAGTTCCCTATGATTATGAATTAGCAGATCACTTAATCTCTTCAATTCATCTGCAAAAGTATTTACCGCACAATCCTTCAGATTCAGGTTCTTGATCTCCTCATAAACATCTTTTCTATTGTTTTTCAACTCACGGATAACCTTTTCCGACCCCTGCTTTTTCCTCAGGCCTTCCCTGCTCAGTTCTCCAAGGAGCTGCATCCTTTTGTTGAAAAGTTCCCTCACCTTCTCGGTATGTCTGAAAAACTCCCTTTTCCTGACCAATAGATCTTCTTCACTCTCATCACCTTCTGTCTGTACTATCTCCCTCAGAGGAGCTTCTCCCCGCCCTATCAATTCACCAAGGATTATTAATTTTTTCAGGATTAGAGGAACGGAAAATGTAGCCATGGTCAGCTGCCTCTTTTGCAATCTCTACTTCTCCCTCCCTGGTCAGAAGAGGGACAGCCCCCATCTCTTTCATATAAGACCTTAACGGGTCATGCTCCTCTTTGCCTCCCTGCCCTGCCCCCTCCTCTTCATACAGTTCTTTCTCTTCAGGTCTCAGACCTGAACCGTCTGAATCATAGATGGAATCTTCATAGAAATCAAAATACTCCTTCATCCGCCCTCCCTTCCTTGATCAGGAGATTCATCTGATCCTGCAGGTTATTAATGAGGTCTCCCTCACCCCTGTTTTCAGCAATTCTGATCTCCATCTCCAGATCTCTGAGTCTTCTCTTAAGTTTTTTATACCTGATGGTCTTTATGCAATCCCTGATATTTTTTTCAACCTCATCACCGTCGATGTTGAGTCCCATGGTTGCCCCTGTAACAATGTCCAACTCATGCTCGTTGAGTTTTGACATAATCTCCTCAAGCTTTGAGACAGATGAAAAATAGAGTTTTTCAAATATGGTCCTCACACTCTCATCTTCAATCTCAGCCGGTGTGATACTCTCTCTTATCAGGTGGACATGCTCCGGATAAGAAAGGTATACACCTAGAAGAAACCTTTCGGCAGACATTGGCTCGGCATTTTTTCTATCATTACGGGACAGACCGGGTTTTTTCCTCAGGAGATTCAGTTCCTCTCTCAAAAACTGCTCTGAAAGACCTGTCTTTTCTGATACCTCCCTTATTAAATCACTCCTTATTATGCCGTCCGTTACCCTGGAAATTATAAGTATCAGATCCCTCACAATGTCAACCCTTTCTCCGGAAAGAGAGAGATAGAAGTCAACAAGACCCATAACATCCCTGAATTTCTGCTGAAAGGCATCACGTCCTTTTTTTCTCAAAAACGTATCCGGGTCGTCTCCTGACGGCAGCAATAATACCTTTGCAACAAAACCATCCTCATACAGCATGGAAAGAGCCCTGACCGAGGCCTTAATCCCTGCATCATCAGAGTCAAACACAAGCAGTATTTTCTTTGTCAGGGTCATCAATTTTTTTGCCTGGGCCTCTGTGAGTGCGGTTCCAAGGGGGGCTACGGAGTTCTTTATTCCATGCTGATGCGCGGTTATAATATCCAGATACCCCTCCATCATGATTACATACCCCCGCCTTCTTATATCTGTCTTTGCAAGGTTAAGAGCAAAAAGTTCGGAAGATTTTTTAAAAAGGATGGTCTCCGGTGAATTCAGATACTTGGGGGCGCGGGCATTGTCGATAAGGATTCGACCACCAAAGGCAATCACCTCTCCCCGGACATTGGATATCGGAAAGACAACCCTGTTTCTGAAGGTATCCATCTTCCCCCGCTCTGTATCCTTACACAGCCCTGAGGCGAGTATATCGCTCTCAGCATATCCCTTTGCCTTCAGGAATTTTAAGAGCGGGTTCCCGCCGGGGGCAAACCCTATTGCAAACTCCCCGATTGTCTCATCTGAAAGCCCCCTTTTTTTGAGATAATCCCTTGCCTGTGCATTCCTGCCCAGTTCACTCTCATAAAAGGTGCAGGCCTCCTTGTGCATCTCTATAAGTCTCTTCCTCAATGTCGTGGTTGCAGATGTCCTGACGGATTCCTGCTCAATCCTGATGCCAGCCCTCTCGGCAAGCGCTCTGACGGCTTCGGGAAAGGAGATGTTTTCATACTTCATGATAAAGGTAACAACATCTCCACCGGCACTGCAGCCAAAACAATGAAAGATCTGTTTATCGGGACTCACAACAAAAGAGGGAGTCTTTTCAGTATGAAACGGACAGAGTGCCTTAAAATTCTGACCTGTCCTCTTCAGATCAATATACCCGGAAAGCAGGTCTACGATATCAAGGCGAGTCTTGATCTCCTCAACAACATTGCTTAAATCCATAG
>QIJG01000325.1 GCA_003232715.1 Nitrospirota bacterium | reverse complement strand
GATGCCGGCATTAAATATATCAGGACCGGGACAAACGGTTTTCTCTTTGCAGATCATGACAGCCCGGGATACCGCGACAGGATTGCCGGGATTGCAGTTTATACCTTCTGGATAAGTATTGACTCATCAAATCCCGAGGTTCACGAATCCATGAGGGGGTTGCCGGGGGTAATCGAGGGCATTGAAAAAGCCCTGCCGATATTTCACGAGCACGGGATTTATCCATCGGCAAACCTTGGGATAAACAGGAATATAGACGGCCTTTTCCCGGAAAGGAAAATGAATGCAGTGGAGTTTTATGAATATTTCAGGGAGGCATTCAGGAACTTTTTTGACTTTATCATAGATATGGGTTTTACTATTTCAAATGCATGTTATCCCATGAGCAGTGACAGCGATTCTGTACATAATGACGCTGTTTACAGGGCAACATCAGAGGATGATGTTGTAAAGTTTGCAGCACATCAGAAACCACTGCTCTTTAAAGCCCTCTTTGATACTATTCCTGACTACAGGTCGAGGATAAGGATATTCTCTCCAAGGAGCTCCCTTTTCAGCCTGATAAGGCAATACACTGCCGGAGACTGGAACTGTTATCCCTGCAGGGGCGGTAAAGAGTTTTTCTTTATAGATGCCAGAAGTGGAGAGACCTATCCATGCGGATACAGGGGAGAGGAGAATCTCGGCAAGTTCTGGGAGATGGATTTGTCAGATAAGAATAGCAGTCCTGCTTGCAGGAAATGCGACTGGGAGTGTTTCAGGGACCCCTCAGAACTATTCGGCCCCTTCCAGGACCTCACCTCATCCCCCCTCGGTTTCTTTAAGCGCATGGTGACGGACCGTGCATATATGAAACTATGGATTCAGGACATTCAGTACTACAGGGCCTGCGACTTTTTCAACGGCCGGACGTTGCCTGATTTAAAGAAGCTTTCAAAATGGGCCAGCGCCTGATCCTGAAGGTGTGTCAATAAAGCCCCATCATATCCTGTCAGCCCGGGGTTCTCTGATTTTCTCTGACCAGGAAATCTTTGGTAATGTCCCATATAGTTGACATATAGGTACAAAATGAAGTCTGTTTATGATACAGCAGGATTAGTCAGGTCTGAACCAGGACGGTCCTGCATATGTTCTCTGAATGCAACCCGGGAAAGTCTACCCGGATTCGGGTATTTCAACACTCCTGGGCCGTTCATCGATCTCTTCGAGAACCGGCACATCTTTCCTGCTGGATATGCCGAGTTCCTTGAACCTCCGGACAGAGTGCAACAGCCTGGACTCTACTGATCTGACCCCGTAATTATAGCTCTCGACGGCCTTTTCAAGGTGTGTTCCCGTCTTTGAGAAATGTTCCATTGCCACGGCAAACCTCTCATAGAGTTCCTTGCCCAGTCTGCTGATTTCCTGAGCATGTTTTGTGAGCTCCGCCTGTTGCCATCCATAGGCTATCGCCTTCAGGAGGGCAATGAACGTGGTTGGGGTTGCAAGGATGACCTTCTTGATGCTGCCGTCCTCTATGAGTGCCGGGTCGTGCTCAAGGGCAGCGCTGAAGAAGGACTCACCGGGAAGAAACATTACCACCATCTCAGGTGACTTTTTGAACTGGTCCCAATAGGCCTTTGACCCGAGTGCGTTCAGATGGGCACGCACCTGGCTTACATAATTTGCTATAGCCGTCTCTCTTTCCGCCTCTGTTGTGCTCGATATAACCTTCAGGTATGCATCCACAGGCGCCTTTGCATCAACCACAATCTCTCTTTCATTCGGTAGCCTCACGATCATGTCGGGTCTCAGCTTGCCTGTTTCAGTGGTTACGGATTCCTGCTCAAAGAAGTCACAATTGGCGGACATGCCTGCGAGTTCTGCTGTCCTTTTGAGGGACAACTGTCCCCATGAACCGCTGACCTGAGGTTTTCTCAATGCTGTGACCAGCTTGCTTGTTTCCTGTTGCAGTTGTTGATGAGTGGTCGTGAGCGTCTTTATCTGCTGGTTCAGGCTCCCGTAGTCCTGCCGCCTGCTGGACTCAAGGGAGTGAATCTGCTCTTCATACTTCCTGAGGGCTTCATGCAGTGGTTTAACGAGTCCGTTTATTGAAGCCTGGTGTTCTCCTAATCTCCCCTTTGTTTCTGCTGCAACCTTTCCAAGTTGTTCAGTGGCAAGCCTCAGGAAATCTTCACTGCTGCTCTTAAGTGCTGCCGAGGAAAGGGCATTGAATGTATCGGTAAGTTCTTTTTTCATTGTCTCAAGCATGGACCTCTGTTCAGTAAGGCTTTTTTCCGATGACTCGAGTTTTGTTGCGGCCTCCACCCTTTGTGTCTTCTCTGTAGTTAATTCATTCCTGATTTCATCAATTATCCTGTCCCGTGCATGTATCCCGGCCCTAAGCTCTTCTATCCTTGCCTCTGAGGCCTTAAGCCCCTCTCTTATTCCGGCCAGCTCGTTGAAATGTTCTGACTGAGAAAAGGCTGTTTCTTTTGAGAGTTTTACCTTCATGAGGAGCCATACAATCACTCCGCCCGAGAGGAGTCCAACAACAAAAAATACTATCTCTGTCATACTTCACCTCATTTGTCGTATCAAACTATTCTACTATATCCGGCCTCAAGATATTTCAGATAAAACAGCCATGTTCTACAAAACTCTTTCTCCCTATGAGTCTTTATCTGCCGTGGTTGCCGCAACGGGGGTCAGGCGGTATATTCACTCCGCCTTGCTCCTTTCCTGAATATCTTGTTATACAGGTCTACACCATAACTCGTTTCCAGCGGTTCCCCTTCCTTCAGCCTGAAAGTTCGCCTTCGGTCCTGTAGCCTCTCCGCTCGCAGGAAAAGGACATTCTCCTTTCCCTTATCATAAAAACTGTGGGCGAACTCGTATAGATGAGTGACATAGAAGACCTTGATGTGCTTTTCGATCAAGGCGCTTACAATTTGCCTGGCGATCTCCGAACCTTCGCGTTCGTTGGTGGCGGCGAAGGATTCGTTGAGTAAAATCAGAGAATCCGGCATGATGAGATCGACAATACTACTCATTCGCTTCAGCTCCTCTCCGAATTTACCGCTCTCCATGGTCTTGTCTTCTTCCCGCTTGAAGTGTGTAAAAATACCCGTGCATAGGTTGGAGGAGAACGATTCCGCGGGAACGAACATGCCGCACTGCATCATCAATTGTGACAGGCCGATGCTGCGTAAAAACGTTGTTTTGCCGCCTTGGTTCGGGCCGGTGATGATCACCAGGTCGTTTCCGTTGTCGACGATATCGTTGCCTACCACTTTTTGTTTCATGGTCAACGCCAGGGTAACATCGTACAGGCAGGCACAGGCTGAGGAAACGCAACGGGCTCTCCCAATTGATCGAGTTGCTCGTATAAATTCAGACAACTGAGGTAAAACGCCAGTTCCAATTGCAGCACGTTGAAAAAACTTTCAATATGTTCAGCAGCCTGGGCAACCGCATTGGCCACCCGCGCGAGGCCCCGGTCTCGTAATTCTCCCAACGCGCGTGCTCCATGGTCATCACGGGGAGGTAGAGTAAAGGAATAAACCTGCGATTTTTGGGCAAGAATGCGTTTAATCCAATTTTGACCGGTGTCGTTTGGTTTGCAAAGAACGTAATTGGCGCCTTCATTACCCCTTCCTAATTGAGCACTGAGCAAGGCGCCTCCAGGGAATTTCAACACTCTGATGTGCTTCTCGACAATAGCCAGATACTCGTCATCAAGTTCCTGCTGAATCATCGTAAATAACCTGCAGAAGCCCGTTGATTCAAATGCCCCGGCATACTCATCAGCAATCTGCCGCAACATTCTGAGCAAATCAAGGGATGCTTCCAGCATATGTAGCGCACTACTCAGGATGGAGCCTGGATTTAAATGGCGAGTGGAAATCCATAGCCACTGTCTGCGCTTTCTTTCCATGAATTCTAAGGGAATGCGATAAATCCGCCTGACGACGACAGGACGTTTCAGGCAGTCTTTCAGAATCTCTTGGCGGTAGTGAATTGTGTCGATATCGTCCAAACTTGATAACACGGCCTGGCGTGCCACCCGGAATAAAAACTTATCTTCACGCGCCATTGCTACGAACAGCGTGTTTAATTCCAGGTCTTGCCCCAAATCCGCCTCGTTGGGTGGTAACGCCCCGTTGGGGTCAAAGTCCCGGTCGGGATGCATGAGAAAGACCTCCATCATTTGATACGCTCCTTGATTTCCTCGTTGGTCAGGCGGTGTTTTTGGGCAAGTGAGAGGGCATAAGCCAATCCATCGGCGGGCTTCCTGACAATTTTGAAAATACGTATGGTTGGGTCTTCAGGTACGACCGTAGCCACCATGCTGACAGTTTTTCCGTTCATTGATGACAACTCATCGATGAACGTTACCCACACGCACAGAGCATCCAGTTGCATCACCCGGGCCATAATTTCCTTGCTGAGAAAGACAGCATCCTGCAAGGTGGTGGAGGCGAAAATCTCGTTAACGATAAGAATGCTGTTAGGTGTGGTGCTGGTGATAATGTCATGAATGCGGATCAGGTCATCCTCGAATTTCCCGCGCAGGTTGCGGATATCTTCTTCCATCTCGAAATGTGTAAAAATTTGATCAAACAGAAAAAGCCGCGCTTCCCTGCCAGGCACGGGACAGCCGAGACCGGATAGATAGTGCAATTGCCCAAACATTCGGGCAAAGGTCGTTTTGCCCCCCTGATTTGGCCCGGTGACTACGATAATGCGTTCCTGGTCTTTCAGGAAAAAGTCATTGAGTACTATCGACTTCTCACTATGACGCAAGGCATGCGCCAATGCCAGGTCGAAGCCATCATACACGTATGATTCTCTGTTTGCGGGGGTTACCGTCGGATAGCAAAATGGCAATCCCCTGCGTTTGAGGTCAGCGATAAAGTCCAGATATGCGATGTAAAATTGAATCTCCCGGTCAAAAGACTGGATGGCCTCATCCATAAACCGGCTATGATCGGCGCAGAACCGATCCAGTGCGGCAAATGGATCGGGATACAGCCTGGTAACAAATTCGAGGATCTTCGCTTCTATATGACTCATACCCGTCCTGTCTGGTAGTTTAAGCATGTAATCCTTTACAGTGCCCTGCTTGAACTTCTCGAAGGTTTTCTCCACATCGATGCTGTAGTCTATCTCCACTTCATACCTTTTCACCTTGAATTTGCCACCCTGGATAATCACACAATATTTCACCTCCGACAGTTCTTTTTTGACCTGTTTCGCCTCCGCCGTAAAAGATTGGAATTCCTGGGAATGGACGTAGTGTGTCACATATTCCCGGAATGCCAAAAGACCGCGCGATTTCAGGTCTACAGACCCCAGGTCAAGCGACAGGGTTGTCACGGCGTCATAATAGATTAGCACCGCTTCCAGAATCCAGCCTTTCTTGTGGTGGTCAAAGTCCAGTTTTTCCACCATCGCCATGTAGCGGCGCACAGTCCTCATTCTTTCAGCAAATGCTTTGATGTGCGTCATCACTGTTTTGTCTTCCAGGTCCCGCATTACTTCCTGGCGATAGCGGATGGTCTCAATATCATGGATGGACGCGTAAAAAAACGGTTTCAGGTTGTATTCCTGCTTAGATGCAGTAATGGCATCTATTACCTGATCCATGTTCAGGTCAGAGAAGAAGACTGGCTGTTCCATTACTTCATCCTGTATACCGTTTTTGCTGAAAAGGATACAGCGGAAGGTCATGCTTGCGTCTCCTGTTGTGTCTCTCGAGTTTTAAAGCGTTAGGCCAAAATAAAAAAACCTCTACGAAGGTTCGCTAACGGGAATCTTCTCCGTAAAGGCTATCAGCCGAGACAGCAGTTAAAGGTGGGCATCATCACCCAAATCGATTGTCCAAAATATAGTCCTGCCAGCCCATGGTTGGCAATAGCGACTTCTCTTCTCTTGCAGACTCTGTAACTTTCGCTCCAGTTGGCCTCTTTGCAGCCTGACCAACTGTTATACGGTTTTCTGTATAATATCAAAATCACTATAAAAAATGTCAAAGCATCAAATTGCCTCATCAAGAAACTATCCCGAAGGGGTATCGTTGCCTCATTTAAAAAATATCCGATTGCTATCATATGCAAAATCCTCCCTTCTCCCCTACTGTTCTTTAACAACAAAGTCATATTTATTGTATAAAGGCAGGTTTGCACTTTTACCGCTCATGTAGTCTGAAGGCCGAGGCTGTCTTCATTGTCAGGATTCAACACCGACCCCAGCTCCACCCCTGGATAAAGCTGGGGATTAAAAGTAGCCCGTCCCTTTTTTAACCAACCCTGAAAGTGGACAGGTAGAGCCCCCTGTTATGTGTTGCCGTCACTTCCCCCTTTATACTGGAGTTCGAGGAGTTTCGCATACTTGAAGTATACGCCGAGGGACTTGAGAAGGGCAATATCGAATCCCTCCCTGCCGTCTATGAAGCCGAGCCTGAATATGTAATCCTTGATAAATAATGATGCACAGTGGATCAGAGGAGAAAAAGAATTTACAGTTTTGCCACTTAGCAACATCTGTCTCGCTGAAAGGGAGGAATAACTGTTAAGTTTTTCTATCCTGGTAGTCAAATCTTTAAAAGCATAGTGAATTATCGGCGTTTTGAGTTTTTTTGTCTCACCTTCTACAATAACTCTTTCATGGACAATACTTTCTGTAAATTTTCCTGCTTTCTTGCGAAATAATCTCAGAATATAGTCAGGATACTGGCCACCGAAACGAAGCCATTTTTCTCCATAGAGATTCTTGCGGGGAATCAGAAACCCGATAGCACTCTGCTCCTTTTTTATCGAATAGAGTATCTCCTCAGTTAGTGCACGACCGATTACTTCATCAGCATCTATAGTAAATATCCACTCCCCTGAAGCCTTGCTCAAAGCAGATTGTTTCTGTGCTCCAAAGCCCTTCCAGTCTTCAATAAAGACCCTGTTCGTATATTTTTTTGCAATAGCAACTGTCTCATCAGTACTGCCTGAATCAACGATGACAATTTCATCACACCAGGAGAGGCCTCTCAGGCAGCGTTCCACTTGATCTGCTTCGTTATGAGTTATGATAATTGCTGAAATGGTATTGTTCATGACCTCTTCAATTTTAACATGTTCTTTGCATTCATCTCTTCTCCATAGTCAGACCCTGCGCACACATACACCCATGACAAAGGCAAAGGTGCTTAGCAGTGCGTGTATGTATGTGCAGCAAGGAGTCTTGCAAACCATGCCGCTATGAAATATGCTGTCACCGGAAGTGCAACGAATCCGACCGGTCTTTTATCTGAGTTCGACTTGAGCAGTTTTTCAGACAGTTTAAGATGGAACAGAAAACAAAAAGAAGAGAGACGTGTTCTGCATGAATCTTTCTTTAAGCGGGGCGGTCACAAATACTTAATCGTTATAGTATACTATAACATGAAAAACTTTTTCAGGGAGACTTCTTCAAAGGACTGGAAAAACGATTTTCACACAATATGGGCACTAACGAGACAGCATCTTCCCAGGTTGATAGTAGCAGTGCTGTGCAGCCTTGTGCTTTCAGCTATTAACGGGGGTATTGCGTGGCTTGTCAAACCATCCCTGGACAGCCTCTTTGTTGAAAAAAACAGGACAATCCTGTTTCTGCTGCCGGCAGGGGTTTTTTTATTGTTCGTATTCAAAGGGTTGTTTGCCTTTCTCAATAATTTTCTGATGAGCTCCATTGGTGCAAAGATCGTAAAGACGCTCCGTCAGGCCCTTTACAATAAACTCTTAAGCCTCCCCATATCTTTCTTCTCCAAAAAATCCAGTGGCTCCATAATATCCAGGGTCCTTAATGATATAGGAAGCCTTGAGAGCCTGATCGCCAACACGGCAAGGAACTTCTTCGTCCAGTCCACAACAATAATAGTCCTTGCTATTGTCGCCCTCTTAAGGAGATGGGACCTG